>NZ_JADPMS010000024.1:0-31886 GCF_015686645.1 Streptococcus sp. NLN76
CAAATTTTGTTTGAGTGTGTTAAGAAATCTTGATGTTGGTAAAGATATGAGTATGAGACGAAAGAAGTTCCATTTGAGTATGGTATTCGATAAATTTTTAAGAGTACTAATTTAAAAAAGATTCTAGTAGGGAATAAATCTACTAGAATCTTTCGTGCGTTTGTCGTGGACCTAGACAGGTTTCATTCCCATAGATCTGATTAGAGCTTAGCTTCCCATGGAGGAGATACTCCACCGATTTTAATTCCTCGAGGTTTCGACAGTTCAGGGCACACAGAATGATTCGGAGCTCTTCTTTCCACTCATTCACGATTTCGATAACCTGATCAACCGTATAACGCTCCACCAAGTCTAACATTGTTCGGGACAATCCAACAGCTCGAGCCCCTAAAACCATACACTTGACCATATCCAAGGGATGTCGCACCCCTCCTGACGCGAGAATTTCAAGGCCATCCACCAAAGATTGGGCATTCAAGAGAGCCTGGACTGTAGTCTGCCCCCAATCATCCAAATAACTCCGTTTGCCACTTCGCTGGTTTTCAATGTAGGCAAAACTCGTTCCACCACGACCTGAAATGTCGACGGTTCGAATCCCCATGTTTAAAGCCTTTTTCATGGTTTTCACATCCATTCCAAAGCCAACTTCCTTCAGAATAATGGGGACAGGGATTTGCTGGGCGTAGGCTTCCAAGTTCTGTTTCCAGGATCTAAACTGACGTTCCCCTTCCGGCATAAGTAGTTCCTGCATCACATTTACGTGAACTTGTAAAAATAGGGGATTCATTTTCTCTACCGTCTGCAGTCCCAATTCTACAGGTTTATCGACACCAATATTGGTTGCCAGCAGTAAGTCTGGAAATTCCTCTTTTGTTGGATAGGACTGATCCTTAGGATTTTGAAGAGCTGCGCTATAAGACCCCGTTACCATCAGAATTCCTGTAACCTCAGCTACCTGAGCTAATTTGCGGTTTACTGCGGCAGCTTTTTCTGAACCACCCGTCATGGCATTGATAAAAAAAGGAAATTCAAAATCCTGACCTGCAAAGTGGGTTGAAAGATCAATGTCTGCCAAGTCATACTCTGGTAGAGAGGAATGGATTAACTCCACATCATCAAAGCTATTATAGGGGGATTGATAAGCCAGTGCATACTGGATATGTTCATCCTTACGATTCCTCACGATAAGTCCTCCTGATATAGTAGTTTGATTCCAGCTTGCTGCCAATCCTGAAGCAAATGCTCTAACACGTCTTTGTCAAAAACAAAGGCTATTCCACAGTCACCGCCTCCTGCCCCAGAGGATTTCGCCACGGCATCATATTGACTGGCAAGGAATCGTAATTGATAAAGCTTTTGGGTATAAATGGCAGGGCTAAGATTCTCGAGTAAATCACTGATGTGATTCAGACTTTTTTTGACCCCTACTCGATTTCCTTTTAGGAAAGCTTCTTTACAACTTAGAGTTGCTAGATTCGTTACCCTTAAAAATTCCGAATCGATAGCCGCTTGCACCTGCCGAATCAAGTCCTTGGAAATAGCTGGTTGTCTCGTCCAGCCCACTAAAAATTGACACGGTAATTGGGGATGAATGACTTCAATCTGATATCCCCAGTCTAAGTCTAAGGTTTCCTGTAAGGAATGAGTTTCGAGATAGAGACGCACGCGCTTTCGATCAAAGGATTGAAAACTAATAAAGGCATCATAAGCGATACAGGCCAGATCACCCATCGATCCATTATCCCCCCGTGCCAATAAAACATAGGAGGCTAGTCGAAACAGAAGATCTGGAGACAGTTCGATTTCCGAAAAGGAGGCCAAGGCTTTCAAAACCAGGATGGTTACGGATCCACTGGACCCAATTCCATACTTCAGCCCATCTTCTTCCATCTTCCCTGAAATCTTCAATTCAAATGGAGGGAGATCGACTGGATTCCTATCTCTATAGCGAGCCCAAACCTTAATCGTTTCCTGTATAAGGCTATAATTTTCATCCTCCTCCATACCAACCGAATACTCAAACATATCCGAGTGGAGCTGAATATGGGAAGCCGGTCTAATACTTGCCTGCATGTAAATAGGAATATTTTTTATTAAAGCCGTTTGGCCAGGAGTTAAAATCGCATATTCACCAGCTACATAGAGTTTTCCACAAGAGGTTACCTTAATTGTCATCACTTGGATCCTTTGTACCTGAACTGATCACTTGATAGCCATAATCCTTTTCAAAAATCTGACTTAAGTTTTTCAAGTCTGATTCCTGACACAATACTTTAACATTAGGACCTGCGTCCATGGTAAAGTAACACTCATGGCCTTTTTGACGTAGACTTTTCACCAAGTCCATCGCCTTGTAGGACTCGGGTGTCAAATAGTTAAAGGATGGGGTCGCAAACTCATTCGTTCGGTGCATGGCCAAGGCATTTTTTTCCGTCAATTGTCCTACCTTAGTAAAATCGTTCTCCTTCAAATACTGAAGCATAGCCTGATAATCTTTCTCGGACTGAGCGATCCAATCTTGGAAGACGGTTGAGGTGCTACTTGCAATCTTCATCCCTTCCCGGCTAGAAATTGGTTTTTTGTTGGCATTCAGAACCAACATGATCATTCCCAATTTTAAATCTGTTTCCACCTGGTAAATCTCACCAGTGTCCTTATCCCAAGCAGCTATTGGTCCAAAGAAAGAGCGTGAAGAAGAGCCTGACGCAAATTTAGCTTTTTGGGCCAAATCTGATCTGCTGTAGCCTGTTTCAAACAATTGATCGCAGGCCTTCACCAAAGCAGACAAACCACTGGAGCTAGATGACAAACCTGCAGCAGTCGGCATAATGTTGTGAGTTTCAACTTTCACATAGGTATTAGGATTGGTGCGATACTGGTCAATAACCGCTGAAATTTTAGCATGTTCCTTTTCATCCTGCAATAGACCATTGATATAGAATAAGTCCTTCTTTGCTTCAGCAGGTAAAAAACTGGCAGTTGTAGTGGTATACAAATTGTCGAGTGTAAGTGAGATACTGCTGGTTGATGGAATCATCCGCTCTGCATCAGCCTTTCCCCAATATTTGACAATGGCAATATTCGCATAGGATTTGACTGTTACACTTTTTCTATCCATACCTGTTGGACTCCTTTTTCAAATAGTTTTTCACGAATCACAAATGCGTCCTCCAAATTTGCTGCAAGAGCGATGACACAACCACCGAGACCACCGCCACTCATCTTAGCACCTAGAGCACCGGCAGTTCTAGCCTGGTCCACTAACTCATCTACAAAAGTCAGGCTAACACCAATAGCCCGTAACTCTTCATGTGCTAGGTTCATGAAACGGCCAACTCCTCGACTATCCTGTAGCTTAATGGCAGCCTCTGTTTGCTCAGCCAAACTTCCCAACATTGCTAGATGAGGACGATTGGTTTCCTCAAATTGCGCCACCTTCTCAACCGCTTCACGTGTATGTCCCTGAATGCCTGAATCCGCAATCACCAAATAGGCATCCAAAATGACGTCTAAACTCTCAAATCCCCTATCCCTACTGAATTTGATGGGGGTATCAGACAAACAGGTTTTCGCATCAAGGCCGCTAGGTTTGCTGTGGGCAATCTTTTCCGCTTGATGGACTAACATTTCTAATTTTTCTAAGGGTAGAAACTCATCGAAATAAGCATACACAGCTCTAATGGCAGCGATCGATACAGCTGCTGAGGAACCCATTCCACGTTTTTGAGGTACCTGTGAATCGATGTTATAAGATATCTTGGCCTCCAACTGATTTAAGGAAGAAAGAGCCGCATAGACTGCAGTTGAGAGGGAATCTTCAAAATCAAAGGTTAGCATTTGACTAGCAGGCTCAATCCTACAAATAGCCTCGATTCCTAGTAAGGGGAGGGCAATAGCTGAATAACCATACACCACTGAATGCTCTCCCATTAAAATAATTTTACTATGGGATCGCCCCATACCTCTATCTACCACATTCCTTACCTCATAGTTCGTTATCCTAATCTGACGTCGTCAAACCTCTTTGTTGGAGTCTATCGATTGCGTTCACAAACGCTTTATCGAGAATATTCAACAGGACTATCAGACTTGTTGAACAATCTTCATCGGCTTTCCTAGTCATTTTTTTGAATTTCTGTGAGTATTTATTGCTCCCCCTATTATACCATGCTTAAAGCAAAGTCTGAAAGACTACCTTCCTTCTCAAAGGGTAACAGCTTTAAAGCATTGTTCCTCATCAAATTTCAAATTCTGACCTTGCCTAGCCTCCTCTTTGAAAGATTCGAGTATTCCGATGGTGATAGTCGTTATGTATGGCATTATCGGATATCCCTTGAGCCATAAAAAGAAGGGCTAGAGATCCCCCAGCCTCATCATATTTTATCAAACAAAACAACCATTTAGTCCACAGGTCATATCTGATGACTCCGCCCCTAGACGGACTGGCTTAGGTTCTAAAGCAAAGGCTATTTCCAGAGCTTCTTCAAAGACCTCTTGGGGGTGAGCTCCGGAAATAGAGAAAGGACCGCCAAAGAGGACGGAGGAAACTGCTGTAATCCCCAAGGCCATTCCAGCCTCTTGATTTTCCTCATACTCATTACATTTCAAAATCTGAATGTGTTAATCCTCTTCGCCGAACCCTAAGTTCTGTCTTCATCGGATTGCCTTTTCAGATTTCGAACTGTTTAGAGTATAGTCTTTTAGTTTGCTTTTAGTACAAGGCAGCGAGTCGCAGGCAGTACTAAAGTACGGCAAGACGAGCTAACACAGTAATAAAAGATAAACTAAAAGAGTATATCAACGCGAGAAGCATATTCCTGGGATAGCAAGGCTTCGTCGACAAGCTCTGCTTTCAAGCCCAGTTCTTGGGCTAAATCCAGACCACGGCTAAAGTCGGATTGATAAGAATAGAGTTGCCATTTCTTTTCCCAAGTCCTTGGCCCTTGCCAAATGAATCAAATGATGACTTTATCGGCTATATTTTTTTCATTTCCATTCACTTCTGTGTAACAGGATAACCCTTTTTTGAAAAAAGGTTCCTGGCGCTAGGCCAGGAACCTTTAAGAATTTATTTAGACTTAATATAATTGACTCCGACTGCCTTCGGTGCAACGGCTTTTCCAAAGAAGGCCGCAAGGACAACGATGGTTAAGACGTAAGGAGCAATCTGTAGATAAACAGCTGGAACCTTATCAAAGAGTGGCAATTGGCTACCGATAACAGCCAAACTCTGAGAAAGTCCGAAGAAGAGGCTGGAGAGCATGGCACCAACTGGACTCCATTTTCCGAAAATCATCGCAGCAAGGGCAATAAACCCAGGTCCAACAATAGTGGAAATGGAGAAGTTTACGGAAATGGATTGGGCATAAACCGCACCTCCGACTCCTCCAAGGAAACCAGAAATCATGACACCCGCATACCGCATCATGTAGACATTGATTCCCAATGTATCCGCCGCTTGAGGGTGTTCACCAACGGAACGAAGGCGCAGACCGAACTTGGTCTTGAACATAATAAACCAAGCCAGGAAAGAGGTTGCGATGGCCACGTAACCCATAATCGATGTATTCTTGAAAAAGACTTCTCCGATAAAGGGGATATCTGATAAAATCGGGAAATCAAAGCGTCCGAAGGACTCCTGGATGTTGTCCGTTTGTCCCTTGTTGTAGAGCACTTTGACCAAGAAAACTGTTAAGGCTGGAGCCATCAAGTTCAATACCGTACCGCTGACAACATGGTCCGCCCGGAAATGAACGGTCGCTACCGCATGGAGGAGGGAGAAGAGAACGCCCGCCAAACCACCAACAAGTAAGGCCAACCATGGAGTTGCATCGTCAAGAGCAGATGCAGTTGAAAGGTTGAAGACAACCGCTGAAAAAGCGCCGACAACCATAATTCCTTCCAAACCAACATTGACAATCCCTGAATGCTCAGAGAAGGTTCCACCAATGGAGGTGAAAATGAGAGGGGCTGAATAAATCAGCATGGAAGACACTAATAAGGCTAATAGGGTTTCGAGATTCATTTAGCTTGCCCTCCCTTTTTTGCTTTTGACTCAAGGAATTTTTCAATCACGTAATGAATTCCAACGAAGAAGATAATAGAAGCCGTCACAATGTTAACCAATTCTGGTGGAATGGACGCTGCATTCATCCCCGGTGCACCAACTTGGAGAACCGCAAAGAGGAAGGCCGCGAAAATAATTCCAATTGGAGAGTTATTGGCCAAAAGGGATACGGCCATCCCATTGAAACCGATAGACAAGGACGAACCTTGAATGTAAACATTTTGGAAGGTTCCAAGTCCTTCCACAGCACCCCCAAGACCCGCAAGGGCACCAGAGATAATCATGGAAATAATGATAATTCGTTTAGAGGACATCCCTGCGTACTCACTGGCATGAGGGTTAAGACCAACCGAGCGAATTTCAAATCCGAGGGTGGTTTTCTTCAACAGGAACCAGATAAGGGCCACCGCGATAATAGCGAAGAAAATCCCAATGTTCATCCTTGAATTGCTGGTAAGAGCCCGCAACCACTCTGTCTGATAAGTAGCGTTCATGCCAACCGGCTTACTAGAGTCGGTACTTTGCATAACGGATTGTGGCAGTTGGTGAATCAAGGCATTTCCCACAAAGAGAACAATGTAGTTCATCATGATAGTGACAATAACCTCACTGGTCCCCAAGTAAGCCCGAAGGACACCTGGAATAGAACCAACCAAACCACCCGCTACCATGGCAATCACGATGGTAGCGGGAATCATAACCAATCGAGGTAAATCCGGATTGAGTAGGGCAAAGGATGCGGCTGCAATCCAGCCTGCCAAGGCTTGTCCAGACAAACCGACGTTAAAGAATCCTGCTCGACTAGCCACTGCAAAACCGAGACCAATTAACGTCAAGGGCCCCATAGCCCGGAAAATTTCCCCAATAGATCTAAGCGAACCAAAAGCTGTCGCAAAGAGCGCTTCATAGCCCCAAATAGCATCGTAGCCAAAGATCCACATAATGATGGCTCCTAGGAGAATCCCAAGGAGAACGGAGATCAAAGGGACAGCTGCACCTTGAAGTTTCTTAGACATTTCCTTCCTCCTTCTTCAATTCTCCACCAGCCATCAAGATACCAAGCTCTTGCTTGTTGGTGGTTTCAGGATCCAATTCACCCTGAATGTGACCGTCATGGATAACTGCAATACGGTCTGAGACGTTGAGAATCTCATCCAATTCAAAAGACACCACCAAAATGGCTTTACCTTTATCCCGCTCTTCAATCAGGCGTTTGTGGATGTACTCTATCGCTCCAACGTCCAAGCCCCGTGTTGGTTGACTAACAATGAGGAGATCTGGATTACGATCAACTTCCCGCGCGATAATGGCTTTTTGCTGGTTTCCTCCAGAAAGTGCCTTTGCTGGCACATACTCACTGGCGGCCCGCACATCAAATTCAGCCATCAGGCGACGTGCTTGGTCATAGATGTTCCCATAGTTGAGAATCCCTTTGGAACTCATAGGCTCTTTGTAGTAGGTTTGAAGCGCAATATTTTCTGAAATAGACAATTCTAGCACCAAACCATCACGATGGCGGTCCTCTGGAACGTGTCCAACTTGCATTTCAGTAATGGTCCGCGGGCTTGCACCAACGATATTTTCACCTTTAAGTGTAATAGTCCCAGATTTTACCTTACGGAGTCCTGTAATCGCTTGGATCAATTCCGTTTGACCATTCCCATCGATACCGGCAATTCCGACAATTTCACCTGCCCGAATATCCAAAGTAAGATTTTTCACAGCTGGAACTCCACGGTTTTCCAAGACCACCAAATCCTTAATGGAAAGGACCGTTTCTTTGGGTTGTGCCTTAACCTTTTCTGTTTTGAAGGAAACAGAACGTCCCACCATCATCTCAGCAAGGTCTTGGTTGGTTGCACCGGCAATTTCAACGGTCTCAATACTCTTACCACGACGAATGACAGTCACACGATCCGCAACGGCCCGGATTTCATCCAATTTGTGGGTAATGAGAATCAGAGATTTTCCTTCTTTGACCAAACTCTTCATAATTTCAACCAGTTCTTGAATTTCGGAAGGGGTCAAAACCGCTGTTGGTTCATCAAAAATCAGAATGTCAGCACCACGATAGAGAGTTTTCAGAATCTCTACCCGTTGTTGCATCCCTACGGAAATGTCTTCCACCTTAGCAGATGGATCTACTGCAAGACCATACCGCTTGGACAGTTCTTCAATTTCTTTGGTGGCTTCTTTAATGTCCAGCACACCGTTTTTGGTAACTTCACTTCCAAGGATAATATTTTCTGCGACCGTGAAAGCCTCTACTAGCATAAAGTGCTGGTGAACCATCCCAATCCCCAAGGAAGCAGCCTTTGAAGGAGAATCCAATTGAACAACTTGGCCATTGACCGCAATTTCACCGCTGGTTGGTTCAAGCAAGCCCGCCAGCATGTTCATCAAGGTTGATTTTCCTGCCCCATTTTCTCCGAGAAGGGCGTGAATCTCGCCCTTACGGAGTTGAAGGTTGATATGGTCATTGGCAACAAAATCTCCAAATTTTTTGGTGATATCGCGCATCTCGATGACATGTTCATTTGCCATATTCCGTTTATCCTTTCTAACGTCTTCCTAAATTATTTTTCAGGAACCGTTACCTTGCCATCGATGATGGCTTGTTTTGCTTCTTCGACAGCTTTTTTAGTGTCTTCGTTCAAGTTATCGTAAGTTACTTCTACACCACCTGATTTCAAATCGTAGGCAGTTGTTGTTCCACCAGGGAACTTATCTTCTTGCAATTTAGTTGCCATATCCTTGATGGTGTTTCCGACCTCTTTCAATGTTGAAGTCAAGACTACGTTAGATTCTTTACCATCTTTGTCTTTGTATCCACCTTGAGGGGCTTGATCGCTATCAACACCGATAACCCAAACTTTTTCGTCTGAATCAGCAGCAAATTTCTCATTCCGGGTAATCGCTTCATTCAGAAGGCCATCACCAGTTTTACCAGAAGCGTGGAAAATCACGTCTGCACCAGCTGCGTATTGAGCAGCTGCAATGGTTTTACCTTTAGCGGCATCATTAAAGGAACCAGCATAGTCCACTTGGACTTTAATCGATGGGTCAACTGATTTGACCCCTGCTTCGAAACCTTTTTCAAAGCGCGTGATAACTTCACTTTCAACCCCACCAATGAAACCAACTTGTTTGGTTTTGGTGTTCTTGGCCGCAGCAACACCTGCAAGGTAAGCTGCTTCTTGATCCGCGAAGGTTGCTGAAGCAACGTTATCCAAATCAATCACGCTATCCACCATCACAAATTTTGTATCTGGATTGTTTTTAGCGACTTCCTCCAATGATGTTGCAAGGGCAAATCCAGCACCTGCAACCATATCATAGCCTTCTGTGATGGCTTGTTGGAAATTGTTGGTGAAGTCAGATTCATTTTCAGACTGATAGTAGGTATAGCCTTGATTTTGTTCCAAATTGTTTTCTTCACCCCATGCTTTCAAACCTGTCCATGCAGATTCGTTGAAGGAGTGGTCATCAACCCCACCGGTATCCGTCACGTAGGCTACACGAATGGAATCTGAAGCAGCTTCTGAACGATCACCACTGCGGTTAGAACACGCTGCCAAACCAAGTACTGCAAGTGATGCTGCTCCGAGTGCTACAATTTTATTTGACTTCATTACAATCTCCTCTTTTTATTTCATTCTTTAATTTAAATCTTTAAAAGAATAAGGTAACAACTCTTCCATAGACATGGTTTTCGTTGACCCATCCTTGGCAATTAATGTAATCGGCAAATCGGCTTCAAAAAATTCAGCCATTACCTGACGGCAAGCTCCACAAGGCGAAACAGGTCTCTCCGTTTCTCCGTAAATATACAGAGCTGAAAATTCAGTAACTCCTTCTGAAACTGCCTTAAAAATAGCAGTTCTCTCTCCACAATTGGTTAAACCAAAGCTCGCATTTTCAATGTTGACCCCGGTATAATAGCGACCATCCTTGGCCACTAAAACAGCCCCAATCGGAAAGTGAGAATAAGGAACGTAGGCTTTTTGGGCCATTTCCATCGCTAATTGAATTGGATCAGTAGCCTCCATCCACAACCTCGCCTTTCATGATGGCAACACCTGAAGAAGTTCCAATACGTGTTGCACCAGCTTCAACAAAAGCTACTGCATCTTCATAGGAACGAGCTCCACCCGCTGCTTTAACACCGAAATCGGGTCCAACTACTCGGCGCATCAATTCCAAATCAGGAACGTTTGCTCCAGCAGTTGAAAATCCAGTTGAAGTTTTCACGAAGTCTGCACCAGCCTCAACTGTTAATCGAGAAGCACGTTCCTTCTCTTCATCCGTTAACAAGGCTGTTTCAATGATCACCTTAACAAGTGCATCTCCGCTAGCTTCAACAACTGCTTGGATATCCTCTAAAACAGCTTGGTCGTCTCCATCTTTCAGAGCTGCAATATTAATAACCATGTCTACTTCACTCGCTCCATTTTTAACAGCCTCTGCTGTCTCAAACGCCTTGGTTGCAGAAGTTGTTGCTCCCAGAGGGAAACCGATGACGGTACAAACCTTTACATCAGTTCCAGCCAATTCCTTGGCAGCCAAAGCTACCCAGCTAGGATTCAAACAGACGCTCGCAAAATCGTACTCTTTAGCTTCTTCAATCAGCTGTAGAATCGCGTCTTTTTGGGCATCTGCTTTGAGTAGTGTATGGTCAATATATTTGTTAAGTTTCATGGTTTTTCTCCTATTCATTTGCCATGGTATTCGTTTACATTACACTATCTCTATTCTATCATTTTTTACAGAACAATGACCACCTCCCTTCAAGATTTTTCTGTCAAAAAAGAGGTTGAAAAAATTCAACCTCTTACTAAAGCAAGTGACCGTGTTCCGCTAACTCATTCTATTGAAATGGCTAACCTTTCACCCATTCCTGGTAAAGGCTTGCCCCCAAATGAGGGACCTCTGCCACTTTTACGAGTAGATGAGTCAGAAGATTTTGCCCTTGAGAAAGGAAGGGTCAAACCTCGCACCATCACCTAAGTCTATTTTTCAGGAACTTTTATATTTCCTGCAATAATAGCTTCTTTGGCGTCTGAAACGGCTGCTTTAGCATCTGAGGATAGTTGACCAGTAACTAAGTTCACCCCTCCAGACTTCAAACCATAAACAATGGTTTGATTCCCAGGGAAATTTCCGTCACTCGTCTTTTCTGCAACATCTTTCAAAGCTGCTCCGACTTCTTTGATCGTTGAAGTCAAAACAAAGTTTGCTTTTTTTCCATCCTTGGAAGTGTATTCGCCTTCTGCAGATTGATCCTGGTCGACACCGATGACCCAAACTTTATCGGCTTCATCACGTGTTTCATTCAAATCTTTAGCTTCCTTGAAGACACCTGCTCCACTTCCACCTGCTGCATGGTAAATAACATCAGCTCCACCGGCGTATTGCGCCTGCGCCAAAGACTTGCCTTTTGACGCGTCGGTAAAGGAACCTGCGTAATCTACCTGAACTTTGATATCTGGATCCACCGAATGGACACCAGCTTCAAAGCCTTTTTCAAACCGTTTGACAACCTCAGATTCCATACCGCCAATAAAACCGACTTGTTTTTTCTCTGTGGTTTTAGCTGCTGCAACTCCCGCCAGGTAAGCCGCTTCTTGATCCGCAAATGTTGCACTGGTTACGTTATCTTGACCTTCAATGACCTCATCAATAATCAAGTAATTAACTTCTGGGTGATCCTTTGCAGCTTGTTCAACAGCATTTTTCACCATAAATCCAATACCGATAACCAAGTTACTACCATTGGTTGCTGCTTGTTCAAAATTATTGGTGTAGTCGGACTCAGAATCGGATTGGTAATACCCATAGCCATTTCCTTCACTTAACCCCTGAGATTTACCCCAGGCTTCCAAGCCTTCCCAAGCAGATTGGCTAAAGGATTTATCATCAACACCTCCAGCACCTGTAACAAGCGTCGCCTTAACCTTGGTTTCCGTATTCTCTGTGTTACCTCGCTGTCCACAGGCCACTAATCCCAGTGTCGCCACCGCCAGACCTGCTACAGCCAGAATCGGCTTTTTATTCAAAGCGCTAACCTCCATTTTTTACATACGATTGACAGTATAGCATAGAAACGATGATTTGGCTAGACTTCATTCGTGAAAAACAAGGAATTTTCTTGAAAACTTCCAAGAACATATCATAAACACGAACGTTTTCAAACTCAGTGTCCCTTATATACAAAAAACCAGGAAATTCCTGGCTTTTTGCAGTCTTATTTAGTAGGGACTTGTAGGTCGCCTGCTACGATTTTGTCTTTTGCTTCTTTAACAGCAGCTTTGGCATCATCAGACAAGTTTGTTTCTGCAAGGTCAACCCCTTTATCTTTCAAACCGTAAGTGATGTGTTTACCACCTGGGAACTTATCATCTTTAGCTTGGTTGGCCAAATCCTTCACAGCTTCCCCAACTTCTTTCAAGGTAGAAGCAAGTACGAAGTTAGACTCTTTACCGTCTTTAGAAGTGTAGTTCCCTTCATCTTTCTGGTCACGGTCAACACCGATTACCCAAACTTTTTCTGCTTCGTCTTTGGTTTCATTCAAGTCTTTCGCTTCTTTGAAGACACCAACACCAGTACCACCAGCTGCTTGATAGATAACATCTACACCAGCTGAGTATTGAGCTTGAGCGATAGATTTACCTTTAGCGGCATCACTGAAGGAACCTGCGTAGTCCACACGAACATTGATAGAAGGATCTACAGATTTAACACCTGCTTCAAACCCTTTTTCGAAACGAGTGATAACCTCTGATTCCATACCACCGATGAAACCAATTTCTTTAGACTTAGTTGTTTTAGCAGCTGCCACACCAGCTAGGTATGCAGCTTCATTGTCCGCAAAGGTTGCGCTCGCAACGTTGTCCATGTTTTCAATCACTTCATCAATGATAACATAGTTAGTATCTGTGCGATCTTTTGCTGCAGACTCAACGGCGTTACGAAGGGCGAATCCAATACCAAATACCAATTGGTTACCACTTGAAGCAGCTTGTTCTAAGTTGTTTGCGTAATCAGACTCACTTTGAGATTGGATGTAGCTGATTCCATTTCCTTCAGAAAGACCATTTTCTTTCCCCCAAGCCATCAACCCTTCCCAAGCAGATTGGTTAAAGGACTTATCGTCAACCCCACCAGTATCGGTTACGATAACGGCTTTAAGGTCGGTTTTAGCATCGGCATTTTGACTTGTAGAACGGTTTCCACAGGCAACCAAAGTTAGCGCTGCTGCAGCCGTCAATCCGATACCAAACCATTGTTTCTTGTTCATGTTGAACCTCCTAAAAAATGTTAGAACTGATGAGTGATTGTCATCACTAAGCAAAAACGATGTTAGGGATGTCGAAACGAAAATCATACTCATTATAGTCTTTTAGTTTATCTTTTATTACTGTGTTAACTCGTCTTGCCGTACTTCAGTACTGTCTACGACTCGCTGCCTTATACTAAAAGTAAACTAAAAGACTATACTTTTCAAAATCTGAATGCGTCAATCCTCTTCGCCGAACCCCTGGTTCTGTCTTCATCGGATTGATAGAGGTTGGGACAAAGTCTCAACCTTTCTATTTTAGTTAGTGGAGTAACTGTTCCATTGCATAAAAATTTCGACTGTTTTGAGTATTAAAACAATTCTATTACCGAACGATTTCAATAATTTCCTTGATTTCGACCTCTTCGTTTCCTATTTTAACATTTTCCAGAAATTCTTCAAGCATAACTTTCGGAATTTCCGAATTTGCATAAATTCTGGCTAGAACTTCTCCTTCTTCTACACGGTCGCCTACTTTTTTCTCAAAAACAATCCCTGTTTCGAAATCAAGTGGGTCTGTTTTAACCGCTCGACCTGCTCCCAACTTCATAGCAAACAAACCATAGTAAAGTGCTGGTAGTTCGGTAATATAGCCACCTGTAGGAGCCTTAACTTCATAGACTTCTTGGACTTGAACAGGACGGTAAAGATCTTCCAAATCTCCACCTTGAGCTGCGACCATTTCTTCCAATTTTGCCAAAGCAGAACCGTTTTCAAGATGGGAACGAACCTCCTCAACGGACTTTTCAACGCCCGCCAAAGCCAACAACATTTGCCCTAACTCGCTGACAAAGTTCGTAATATCCGAACGACCTTGCCCCCGTAAAATCTCAATCGCTTCTAGCAACTCCAAACGGTTTCCAATCGCCCGACCTAAAGGCTGGCTCATATCAGTAACCACTGCAACAATCTCTCGACCAACAGCTTTCCCAAGGTTCACCATTGTGGTCGCCAATTCACGCGCCTCTTCAATGGTCTTCATAAAGGCTCCTTGACCGACTGTCACATCCAAGAGGATGGCATCGGAACCCGCCGCAATTTTCTTACTCATGACTGAACTGGCAATCAATGGGATAATATCCACTGTCGCAGTAACATCCCGAAGGGCATACAGCAATTTATCCGCCTTAACCAAGTGGTCGGACTGACCAATGACAGAAACGCCAATATCTTGGACTTGCTGAATAAAATCAGCTTCTGGGATTTCCACTTGGAAACCTTTAATGGATTCCAGTTTATCCAAGGTTCCACCCGTGTGCCCCAAACCACGGCCACTCATCTTTGCAACCGATACGCCGAAACTTGCCACCAATGGTGCCAGAATCAAGGTCACCTTGTCCCCGACTCCACCAGTAGAATGCTTGTCCACTTTGATCCCTGGAATGGCAGACAAGTCCACCTGATCTCCACTTGCCACCATGGCCATGGTGAGATCACTAATTTCCCGCGTATCCATTCCTTTGAAATAAATAGCCATCGCCAAAGCAGCCATCTGGTAGTCTGGAACCCTTCCGTCCACATAGGCTTCGATGAGCCAATCAATCTCCTCTGTACTTAAGCTATAACCGTCTCGTTTTTTCTGAATTACATCAACCGCTCTCATTCTTTCACACTTCTAAGGATGTAATAACCCTTATCCTTTCTAATAATATCACAATGACCGAAGATTTCTTCCATTTTCTTCTTTGCACTTGGCGCCCCTTGTTTCTTTTGAATGACTAGGGTCAAATCTCCCCCAGACTCCAAGTAAGCCGGCGCCTCCTCAATAATCCTGTGGACCACCGATTTACCCGCCCGGATAGGGGGATTGGAGATAATATGGGTAAAGGTCCCTACCACCTGGTCATAGACATCAGAGGCAAAAACACTAGCCTCCACCCCATTGGCCTGGGCATTTTTGATAGCCAGGTCTAGAGCCCTTTCATTGACGTCCACCATGGTTACTGTCTGTCCCTGCACCTTGGCGAGGGTAATTCCCAAGGGTCCATAACCACAGCCCACATCCAAGAGCGATCCTCCAGGTACAAAGTCGAGGCTATCCAACAACACCCGCGACCCATAGTCCACCTGTTTTTTTGAAAAAACACCAGCATCCGCTAAAAAACGAAAATCCGTGCCCAAGAGGGACACGCGCAACTCTCGCACATCATGTGCAGCATCCGGCTGCCGCTCAAAATACATCTTACTCATAGGTTTATTCTATCACAACTGGAAGCATTATGGAAACGGTTTACAGCACTGCAACCCTATGATATACTAGGCGAAGAAACGAGGATACTATGCAGGAATTTTTGAATTATCGTCCCATCAAGCGAGAGGAATGGCGTCTTTTGCAACCCGGATTAACCAACGCCGGACTAACCCAGGCAGAATTGGATGCCATCCGAAGCCTCAATGACCCCATCCAGCTGGAGGAAATCCATGACATTTACCTTCCGTTAATTCATTTGCTTCATATATATAGAAAAAACAAAGAAGAACTCAACCGATCCAAAGGAGCTTTCCTTGGTCAAACCGCTAGCAAGTCCCGCTTCATCATTGGAATTGCTGGTAGCGTTGCTGTCGGCAAATCGACAACCAGCCGCCTCCTTCGTCTGCTTCTACAACAGGCATATCCTACATTACAGGTGGATTTGGTCACCACGGATGGTTTTCTCTATCCCAATGCCACTCTAGAAGCTAAGCAGATTATGCACCAAAAAGGCTTCCCCCAGTCTTATGACATGGAAAAATTGCTAGACTTTTTGGACCATATCCGTAATGGAGATGCCTACGATGTCCCCCTCTACTCCCACGAAAGTTACGACATCCTCACTGATCAGGCCTTTCACTTGGAAAACACAGATATCTTGATCGTAGAAGGGATCAATCTCTTTCAAATCTCTGACCAACCCAATCTTTACAGTCTCGATTATTTTGATTTTTCCATCTATATCGACGCCCCAACCGACCTCATCGAGCAGTGGTACCTCGAGCGTTTCCTCAAATTGCGAGAACTGGCTATGGAGAAGCCGGAAAATTACCACCACCGCTTCAGCCTCATGAGCGTAGAGGAATCCTTGACCTATGCACGCCATATTTGGGAAAGCATCAATTTGGTCAACCTACAAGACTATATCCAGCCCACTCGAAATCGGGCTCAAATGATTCTTCACAAAGACCAAGACCATAAAATTGATAAAATCTACCTAAAAAAATGAAATCTTCTTGTCAAGCTAGGGAAATTCCTGTATAATTAGATAGTTATTACATATGGAGGTGAACATTTTGGCAAATATTAAATCAGCTATCAAACGCGCTGAATTGAACGTGAAACAAAACGAAAAAAATTCAGCTCAAAAATCAGCTATGCGTACTGCTATCAAGAACTTCGAAGCTAACCCAACTGAAGAACTTTTCCGTACTGCATCTGCTGCTATTGATAAAGCAGAAACAAAAGGTTTGATTCACAAAAACAAAGCAAGCCGCGACAAATCACGCCTTGCTGCTAAACTTGCTAAATAAGAAAGTTAGAAGCTCCCTGGGAGCTTTTTTCTTTTTTCAAGTTTTCACTCTGAGTATAATTGTCTATTTTCCTTAGCTCAAAATTACAAAAAAGAATCTGTCATTTTCCCCATCCCATTTCCCAAATATAACGACGTTCCTTTGAGATGGTAAATTTCAACAGCATAGTACAAAACAGGTTAGGAAACCACCCTAACCTGTTTTGTTATTCTCTTTATTTTTACTTTCTTTCTTCGCCTTCCTGCGTCCACCGTAGCGTTTTTTGCCCTCTTTACTGAGGGTGAGTTCAAAGATACTTCCTTTAGGGTTGTTATCCCTGACTTGGATATCTGCATTCAAGGCATCAGTGATTTGTTTAGCTAAGGAGAGGCCTAGACCAAAGCCAGAACTTTGGCGGGTTCGAGCTTTGTCGACGCGGTAAAAACGATCAAAGATGCGAGCTTTTTCGGTGTCAGGAATTCCAATTCCATTGTCCCAGACTTGAATCCTTAAATCTCCATTACGGTCTTGAGGGAAGAGACGGATTCCAACCTGACCGTCCTCTTCCGTATACTTCATGGCGTTGTCAAAGAGGATGGTCAGAACCTGCTTTAACAAAACCTTGTCCGACTGAATTTGGCCTTGAAACTCATTAATAGACTGGAAATCCTTTCCATTTTCCTCGGAAACGAGGGCAAAATTTTCCAGAATATCTTCAAAAAATTTGGTATCAATTGTCTCAAAAACAGGATCGATTCCATCGTCCCGACGAGCCATACTCAGGAGGTTGGTCGTCAGTTTACGCATATTCCGAACTTCTTCCAAGCTAGCCGCAACAGATTCGCTTTCATCCAAGATTGTTGCTTGGGGTTTGCGGAAGAGTCCTTCCAAGCGATTTTGGAGAACAGCTAGTGGCGTACGGAGCTCATGGCTGGCATTCTCAATAAAGGTTTTCTGTCTCTGCATACTATCTAACAGCGGGGCCATCGTTAATTTAGCCAGGTAGTAACTAGCAAGAATGGAAATTAACCAGAAAATAAACAGAACCATCATAACCGTTTTCTCATTGCTTTGGTTTGTTGATTCAATTTGGCTGGTATTGATTAAAACCGCTGCGTAGGCAATCCCTTCAATGGGTTGTGCCAGCTCTAGGGGAAAGCAGATTTCACGGAATTTTTCTTTTTTTCCAAAGGTTGTTTTCATTTCAACCTGACGAATCTGATGAAATTTTTTCTTAGCATCCAAAGTGAGATTGCTAGTATCAACCAAATGGCTATTCGTCGATAGGACTTCCCCATTTTCATTAAACAAAAGTACTTCTGAATTCGCTGAAAGTGGGGCCTCAATGTTTTTAAGGTCCTTCTCAATGCCTGCAACATTCTCTGTGTAATCATTTAAAGAGCGTAGGGCAGCTAAAACCGTCGCTTCCGAATTCTGACTATAATTTCTCAAGGTCGCATCAACGGAACCATAAATACCGGATCTCATGATCTGAAGAATCAGCAAGGTCATTGCACCAAAAATCAATGTAAAAACGGTAACATAGCGAATAAAATAGGGAAAATTAGCGGATTTAACTTTTTCTCTAACCTTCTTCATGCTTCAAAATATATCCTACACTTCTAAGCGTCTGCAAGTGTTCTGCAAAATCGCTACCTTTAAGTTTCTTCCGAATTTTGGACACATAAACCTCAACTACAGATATGGTGGTATCCGAATCGAAGCCCCAGATTCGGTCAAAAATTTGGGATTTGGGCAGAATCACATTTTGATTTTGTAGGAAGTAGACTAGGAGATCAAATTCTTTCCCCAACAGTTCGACATCCTTCCCTGCCATTTTGGTGCTATTGGTATTGAGATCGACTTCAATGTCTCCATAAGTCAGCTGATTGACATTGAACTTTCCTGAACGCTTAAGCAAGGCTTGAATACGCATTTTCAGCTCTTCAAGGTAGAAGGGTTTGGTTAGGTAATCGTCTGCTCCCAACTCAAATCCATGCCCCTTGTCCTCCAAGCTTTCCTTGGCTGTCATGATCAGAACAGGAGTTGTGACACCCTTCTCTCGTAATTCTTGGAGAACTTGGAAACCATCTTTTTCTGGCAACATCAAATCCAAAAGGATGAGGTCATAGATTCCAGATTCCGCCTCATAGAGACCTTCTTCTCCATCAAAAACCTGCATGACATCCGCAAAGTCATCCAAAAAATCAAAGACCGAATTGGATAAGCTCAAGTCATCTTCGACCAACAAAATCTTAATCATAACTTCCCCTCTTTCAAAAAGGCTTGGAGCCTGTATAGGTTCCAAGCCTTTTCCTGTTGTTCTTCTACTCATCAAAATTCAAATTCTGACCTTGTCAATCCTGACGGTGAACTTATTGATTGCCTGCTTTGCACGCGTTTTATCGATAGTATTCAACAGGTCTCCCAGACCTGTTGAACAACCGTCATCGGCTTTCCGAATCATCTCTTTGAATTTTTTCGAGTGTTCTATTTTTAATTTAGTTACGTATTCCATCCCTATTTTAACTGCGGAAACTTAAAAAATCCTAATATCCTTTAAGAGCTGCCAATACTTGTGCTTGGTCCCGTTCCATTAAGGCGACACGCGCCTCAATTTCATTGATCCCCATAAGAATATTCCGCTGCATGGCCATATCCTCCACTTTCGGTTGGAAGAAATCCTTATAAGCCTGCAATTGATCCCGACGATGGAAACTATTGGCCGGATAGATGATGTATTTATCGAAGGACATATCTCCTCCCAAGGCATCCACAATCCAGTCCCAATGTTGACAAGCCCACTCCCAAGCCAGAGGACTAGCCTTGGTTTGAAGCAAGAAAGCCCGGTACCAAGAAAGGGCCAAATCTTGTGGTTTCACCACCGATTTATCCTGCCATTTTGATAGCAGCTCTTGCAAATGTTCTTCCTTTTGAGCATAGGAGAGAGCACTTGCCAATTGCCGCTGGAAGGTTCCATCGGTTGCATTTTGATACAAATCAAGGTAGCGTTCTACCAACTCTTTTGACTCAGCCGACTTCATTTGGTTGACCAACACTTGGGAACGGATGGAAGCAGGTGTCGCCTCCAAGTTGTCCTTATACTGTTCATAAAGGGCTGTGACTCCTGCCATGACTGGGGCATCACCAGCTTCCACCAATTGGGCCAAGGCCACTTGGCGAACCAATTCATCCTGCTCTGCCTCACCAGCTTTTGGCTCCAAGCCCAAGGACTCGATAGACGGTCCAAAGAGCTGGGCTACTTTCTGGTTCAAGGCAGCTTGTGCGGACTTATCTTCTTCGAGGAAGCGAGCCAAAGCACGGACGACATTAGCCCAGGCGGAGAGAACGATAAAGGCCTTCTCCTCTGGCCATTTCTCCATTAAAGCAATCAAGGAAGCATAAGAAATTCGATCCGCTTCTGCCAATAATTGCTGCTCCTGGATCAGCTGCAAACGACTGATCGCATCCAAATCAGCCAAATTCTCAAATAGGGCTGCTCCCACCTGACCTTGGTAATCACAGATATAATGCGCTGTATTGCCATCATTCAGGCGAAGGGCACCCGCAGCCTCATTAGTCGCTGCCAAGGCCGCGTAACCTGGAATCACTAAGGTCTTCTCGGTCATCATATCCGGCAAGCCCTGCCAGTTGCTGTTCAGTGGAATATGCCAGAGGCGATTCTTATCTTCCCCTTGTCCCAAGAAGAATTGCTCTTGAGTAAGAACAAGGTTATCCCCCTCTAAAGAAACGGTCACAACTGGATATCCCGGTTGCTCCAACCAAGATTCCATAAAGGCTCCCACTTCTTTTCCAGAAGCGCTTTCCAAGGCTGCCCAAAGGTCAGCCCCAACCGTATTGCCATATTGGTGTTTACGGAAATAAGCTCCCAAGCCTTTGGAGAAGGCTTGATCTCCCAACCAACGATGCAACATGTGCATGAGACGGCTACCTTTGGCATAGACAATGGCAGGGTCAAAGAGGGTGTTGACCTCATCTGGATGGTTAACCTGTACATGAACAGACTGCACACCATCGGTCGCATCCCGACGAAGGGAAAGCGGAATACCACTGGTTTGGAAGTCTTCCAAAATGTTCCAACCTGGCTCCAAGCGATCCACGCTGACATACTCCATCATATTAGCGAAGCTTTCGTTCAACCAGAGGTCATCCCACCATTCCATCGTCACCAAGTTTCCAAACCATTGATGCGCTACCTCATGAGCAATCACTAAGGCCACCTGTTGCCGGCTGTGGAAACTAGAGTTGGCATCCACCAAAAGATAGACTTCACGATAGGTTACCAAGCCCCAGTTTTCCATAGCCCCTGAAGAAAAATCAGGCAAGGCCAAGTGGAGAGATTGAGGGATTGGGTAAGGAACATCAAAGTAATCTTCGTAAAATGCAATCACACGCTTGGCAATATCTAAAGCAAATTCAAGATTTCTCTCTGGATGAGCCTTGCTAGCATAAACACCAACCAAGGTTCCCCGTTCCGTGCGATCCGTGATTCCCTGAAGGTCACCAATTCCGAAAGCTAAGAGATAAGTGGACATCCGAGGTGTTCGTTCAAAGGTCCAAACACCTGTCTCAACGCCTCGTCCCGGCTCCTCTTCCGGCATATTGGAAAGTGCAATTTCTCCCTCTGCTTGGTCAAAACGCAAGGTCAAATCAAAGGTTGCCTTGGCTTCTGGCTCATCCACACAAGGAAAAGCTTCCCGTGCAAAATGACTCTCAAACTGGGTTGAAATGATTTCCTTATCTTGTCCATCCAAACGATAGTAAGATGGGTAAATACCTGTCATGCGGTCGTTAATGATCCCTTGATAGGTGACCACAACTTCAACATCCCCAGCCTCAAGACCAGAAGCCGTCACCAAATCATTTTCCTGATCGACGACAAAGTCACGCTCCTGCCCCGCAACCACGATGGAAAGAATGTCCAAGTCCTTTTGGTGCAAGTACAAGTCACTTCCTGACAAGTGTCCTTGAATGGTCACCTGACCGCTAAAAGTGCGAGCTTTACGCTCAATTCTTAAATCCAAAGCATAGTGTTCTGGTTGAAACGCTGGATACAAACGTCGTAATTCTGTCATAACTTCCCCTTTATTGAAAACGTAATCCCTTGGGATAGTGGTTTTTGACCATCCCTTGGCTAATTTTAACAAAGCCCAAACCATTGTGACCACAGACCAATTGGTACCAGCCATTCTCCGGATTGCCGTGGGCTGGTAGGCTTTGGCCAGCTACATAGGCTGGAAATTCTTCTTCTGGTAATTCATAAATTTTCTGAGACTGGCTCGGTTTCAGAGCCATGCCTAAGGCAAAACTAGGTTCAAAGCGTTTTTTCTTAAACGTCCCCAGATGGAGCCCGTTGCGCGCAATCCGAATTTTTTCCAGAGCTGGCAAGATCTCTGGTAAAAGATAAAGCTCATCCCCAAATGTCTGCAGGACTCCTTTCAAGTCTTCCTTCAAGTGCTCTTTTTCAAATGTTTGCCACAATTTTTTTTGGTCTGCACTCAGGTTACTGCGAGGAGGCTTGTTTTTCTTAGCCTTGTTTTCACCTCGATAATGCAAACGGGCTAGAAATTGGCCCTCCCCTTTGAAGTGATGAGGATACATTCGAGCAGTCTCTGTTTGATTCAAGCCTGTAACCATCCCATTTTTAAGGGGGACTGGCTCCAACTCAAAATCATACTCTGACAGCAACCAAGCCACAATTTCCTCATTTTCCTCCGGAGCCCAAGTACAGGTTGAGTAGACGAGGCGTCCCCCCGGAGCCAACATGGTCACAGCTGCCTCTAATATCTCTCGCTGAAGGCTGGCACACTGGCTCGGATAATCCGGAGTCCAGTAGTCCATCGCCTCCGGCTGCTTCCGAAACATCCCCTCGCCCGAGCAAGGAGCATCCAGGACAATCACATCAAAGATGCCTTTAAAAACCTTGCTGAGAGCCGGTGCATCTGTATTGGTCACCACCGCATTTTTGGCCCCAAAGCGCTCCATATTTTCTACTAGAATTTTGGCTCTTTTGGGAGAAATTTCATTAGAGACTAAGACCCCCTGATGGTTGAGATAGGACAAAATGTGGGTCGATTTGCCTCCCGGGGCTGCAGCCAGGTCCAAGACCTTCATACCTGGTTCAATCCCCGCTGCATCGACAACCATCTGAGCCGCAGGCTCCTGGGAATAAACCTGTCCCGTGACGTGTTGTAGGGATTTGCCCGATACTTTTCCATAATAGGACCACGGCATATCCGGAATCGCTTCTGCCCCTTCCGGAAGCTGCAAAGCTTCCTTTAAGGGATTGACACGAAAACCCGAGACAGCTTCTTCTTCAAAGGTCGCTAGAAAGGCTGCATTTTCCGATCCCAAGATTTCCTGGTACTTCTCTTTAAATCCTGCCGGAAAAGGCATCACGGCCACCTCCTCTTATTTTTTCCAAAAAATAATCCTCTAGATGTTGGGGGACTAGAAAAACAGGCTGCTTGCCCTGAAAATGAAGGGCCTGCCCCTGAGCCTCCAAAAAACGGTAGCCTAAAGCCGGGGCCAAAACATAGGCAGCCGCGTAATCCCACGGCTGCAGGTAGGAGGCATAGGTCAGGAGCTTGCCCTGCAAAACCTTGAGAAAGCTAATCCCAGCACTGCCGTAGACCCGCACCCCAAGACTATCCCTAGCAATATCCGCCAAACCAAAGGCATTATCCCGTAACATGGCTGAATTCCCTGCCACCAAGGACTGGTTGACACGAACACAAGCCGCCTGCCCTTCAAAGGGCTGACCATTACAGGTAACGGGCAGGACACCACCTCCAGATAAGAGAATCCGGCCCATCACATCGTAAATAAACGCAAAACCGGGCTGACCATGGTTAAAAAATGCCAGCATAATCGCAAAATTTTCCTGCTGGGCCACAAGGTTATTGGTCCCATCTATCGGGTCCAAAACCCAGACCGCTCCGTTAAAGACGTCCGCTTGCTCCGCCAACTCCTCTGCTAAAAACGTATCTTCAGGAAAAACCTGTGAAATTCCCTTGATTAGGATATCTTGGACCGCCAAATCTAGATTGGTCACCAAATCGGTTCGATCACTCTTACAGGCGACTTCTAGAGGCTGAGCTAGCTCCTTCTTTACAAACTCTCCCGCCTCCCGAACCAAATCCTGAGCTAGCTCAAAGCGAGCTTGCACCTGTTCTTTTAGAGACCGCGAGGCTGACGAATGGCCTTCGATGTTACTTGCTGCGGATCTCCAGTTTAATTTTTCCATAACCACGCTCCTTAGCCGCTTGCTGGGCCCGATAGAGAGAATAGCCACTGACTGCTTCAAATTCTCGTCCTAGTGTCTTTTCAGCTGCCTTGCCAGGAACAACCTGCTTAAACTTCTGATAGGCAGCTAAAAAATCACGGGCTTCTACGCCCCCCTCATAGGCTTCTTCCACCCGATTGAAAAAAGAGAGCACCGAAGCCAATTCTTCAGTACTCCAACTTTCATCAAACGGATAACTATACTGATTCCTCATGTCGATCAATCTCCGCTCTCAATGTTGCATCTTTTAGTTCTTGCTTGCGATAGTCCCGAGGCAAAAAAGCCCGAATTTCATCCTCGTTAAAACCAATCTGTAGACGTTTCGAATCAAGGATAATTGGTCGCCGCAATAGACTGGGATTCTGCTCAATCAGCTGCAGGAGCTTGGAGATTGGCAATTCATCCAAATCTAAATTTAATTTTTGAAAAATTTTGGAACGGGTCGAGATAATATCATCTGTCCCATTTTCCGTCAAAGCCAAAACTTGACGCAATTCCTCTACTGTCAAAGGACTGGTCATAATATTGTGCTCTTGAAAGGGCACCTCGTGCTTTTCCAACCAAGCCCGTGCCTTCCGACAGCTGGTACAGCTGGGGGATAAGAATAAAGTAATCATTGTAAGATTCGCCTTCCAACCTACATACTATATCCATTTTATCAAAAATGGAAGGGGATTCCTAGTCTTTTTTTGAAAAGCCTATCAGATTGATCGTCAAAGTACCAGGAGGTCTACCAGCTCTGCCCCACGGGTCGATACCACGTCCACTCCCAGTGGAAAATCTACCAAGTCTTTGGGGTCCCATCGGAGGGTTACCTGGGCATGATCAAAACCTGCCTCATCCCCCAACAGGTTTTCTTCCTGACGGTCACTAAAAATCTCCACTTGGTACCAATCCTTAGGCGATTGTTGATCATAGGCTAAATAAAAGGCGTGAAGACCCATTTGCTTTAGGACATAGTCCTGGGCCAAGCGTTGAATACGATCTAAAGCCTCAGGATTCGGCCGCTCCTCCTGGAAAAGAGAGAGGCGTAGACCAGAGCTGGATTCTGGCAACTTATCACTCAGTTTTTCCAAGAGGACTAGCCCTTCCAGCCGAATGTAAGCCTGCTCCCGAATCAAGGGTTGGGTTACTTCCTGATAGGCCTTATACGTTGCTGAATTGAGGTAAGACAGGTAGGCCTGATTGGAAGCAAAGACCTCCAATATCAAGTAGACATCCTCCTGATCGGGACTCCGGAAAGCAAAAAGACTTAGAAATCCCGGTTCCACTTCCTTGGTTAACTTGGCTAAATGAGACAAGACTTTTAAAAAAGTATCCTTGTCCTCAGAATGAATGGCGATTCGAAACAAATTCATAACTGGTTTCATCTAACTACGCTCCTTCCACGCTTTAGCTTGGCGTTCATCTTCCTCTAGCTGCTCAATCAAAGCCTGTACACTGTTGAATTTGACCATGTCACGGAGGCGGCCCAACCAATCAATGGTCAACCTGTGCCCATAAATATCCGCTGAGAAACCAAAGAGATTGACCTCAAAGCGCAATTCATCGCCCTCAAAGGTCACATTCTTACCTACGGAAGCCATCCCACGATAGACCTGCCCTGCTTCATGGACATCCACCACATAAACTCCATCCGCTGGCATATGCACTCGGTCAAGGGGGGCAAGATTCGCTGTCGGATATCCGATGGTCCGTCCTCTTGCATCCCCATGAACCACAATACCACAGGTCTGGTAAGGACGTCCTAGTAAATCAGTCACTTTCTCAACTTCTCCCTCAGCCAAAGCAGCTCGAATACGTGTAGAGCTGACTTTTTTTCCGTCCAAATCATAAGAAGGGATTACTTCCACCTGCCCGGGGAAGGAATTGGCCAAGAGTTGAGCCCCCTGTCGATCACACCCAAAATGATAATCAAAACCAACCACCAACTTCTGAGCCTTGAGGGCTGAGACATAAGTGTCCAGGAACTCCTGACCAGTTAAACTCCCAAACTCACTGGTGAAGTCCTGCAAATAAAGGAGGTCGACTCCAACAGATTCCAAGAGTTCCTCGCGTTGAACCTCACTGCTCAGATGAAGCAGAAGTTCTGGACGAAAGCGGCTAAAAGCCAGTTGGGGGGATTCTGGGAAGGTTAGCAGGGCCACCTTCAACCCCTCTTGATCAGCGAGCTGACGAGCCCTTTGAAAGAGCTGCTGGTGCCCCGTGTGAATTCCATCAAAGTAACCCAAAACCAAAATCGTCGGTTCTGTCTGGTCAATATCACGCCAGTCTTGAATGACATATTTTCTCATAATTTCTCCTTCTTAGACAAAAACCTTATGAGGTTTCCAAGAATCCCCTTTTTTCTCCAGTACCGCAACTAACTTCCCTTGATAAAAGGCTGCTACCCGCTCCTCTTGATTGACTGCCTTGATCCAACGACCAAACTGCAATTCCTGAGCTTCTTCTGCACTTAGTTCATAGACTGGCAAGGTTGAAGCACCATATTCTAAGGGAAGCAGGAAGGTCCGCTGACCTTCTTCGACAAGTTTCTCCAGCTCTTCCAAACTATAAGACTCTGCTAGTGTCAGACCAGCTGACTGGGTTCGCACCAAGCGGGACATGTGACTGGCCAAACCTAGCTTATTCCCTAAATCTACAGCTAGGGTACGAACGTAGGTCCCCTTGGAACAGACTACCCGAAAATCAAAGCGAAGCACCCCCTCTTCCCAACGGAGGTCTGACTGGCGGGAAAACTCTTGAATAGTCACTTGGCGGATTGGACGTTCAACTTCCTCCCCAGCTCTAGCATATTCATATAGTTTGCGACCATTGACCTTGACAGCTGAATACATAGGAGGAACTTGTTCCATTTCTCCTTGAAACTCCGCCATCAACTGATCAATGAGCTCCGAGTCAACATCCTTAGGAACTTCTGAGCGCTCCACGATGTCACCCCAAGCATCTTCAGTTGTTGTCGCATAGCCCAGAGTTATCTCACCTTCATAGACCTTTCCACCATCTTGCATGTATTCTATGAGCCGAGTTGCCTTCCCAACCGCAATCGGCAAAACGCCCGTCACCTGGGGATCTAAAGTCCCTCCATGACCAATCTTTTTGGTTTTCAAAATACGACGCAACCGGCCCACTACATCGTGGCTGGTCATACCAGCCGCCTTATTCACTGCAATAATTCCTTCCATGACTCTCTCCTAAAGTTTTTCAATGGGAGCCAAGGCTGCCAATACTTTTTTCACCCCCATATCTGGGAAAGAAATTTTCAACTCCTGCGCATCTCCTGAACCGGAAACAGCCAAAACAGTCCCCTGCCCCCATTTACGATGGGAGACTTGATCTCCAATTTCCCAGGCTGTCGCAGATGTTTTCGATGGCTTGACTTGACCACCAAGAGACTTGGGTTGAACCACTTGCTTTCTCATCCGTAGCGCTTCCTCTAAACTCATTCCCTGGCCAAATTTTTGTCCAGCTTGATTGGTATAGGAGACCGCGAAGCTCGCATTGGCTGGTTTGGCTAAACCTTGGTAATCCAACAAGTCACTGGAAATTTCATTCAAGAATCGACTTGGTTTATTGTAACCCGTTCGCCCATAGAGCAGGCGAGAGTTGGCGTTGGTCAAGAAGAGACGTTCTTCCGCCCGAGTAATGCCTACGTAGGCCAAACGCCGCTCTTCTTCCAGCTCATCTGGACCTTGACTAGCCCGAGACAGTGGAAAGACATTTTCCTCCATGCCAATTAGGAAGACAAAAGGAAACTCCAATCCCTTAGCCGCATGAAGCGTCATCAAGGTAACCTCAGCCAACTCTACTTCCCCCTCATCCGCTTCCGAGCTCAGAGCTAAATCAACCAAGAAGCGCCCTAAACGATCCAATCCTGTCTCGTTGTCTTCCTTTTCTCCATCATCAAAGGACTGGGTAACCGATAGAAACTCCTGAATATTTTCTAAACGGCTTTGAGCTTCTACTGTCCGCTGGGCTTCCAGACTCTGACGATAACCTGAATCATCCAAAAGCACATTGACCAATTCCGTCACTGTCAACCGGTCCAAATCTTGTCGCAAACGGTTCATCATGACCGCAAAGTCTTCAATGGCTTGAGCCGCCTTCCCTTTAATTGGAGACAACATCAAGTCGCTACTTGCCTCAAAAAGGGACAAGCCTTGGAGCTGAGCAAAATCCCGCAACTTGGTTAAAGTTCCTGGCCCGACCCCCCGTTTGGGTTCATTGATAATCCGCTCAAAGCTAATATTATCCTTGGGATTGGCCAAAAGATTCAAATAAGCCACCAAATCCCTGATTTCCTTACGGCTGTAGAATTTGGTTCCCCCTACCATGGTATAAGGAATAGCAGACTTCATCAGAGCTTCCTCAATGGTCCGGGATTGGGCATTGGTCCGGTAAAGCACCGCCATGTCCTTGTAATTCTTTCCTTCTTCCAAGACCAACTGACGGATCGTTTTAGCTACAAAGAAGGCTTCTTCCTGCTCATTGGTTGCTCGGTAATAAACGAGAGACTGACCATCTGGATTCTGGGTCCACAACTTTTTAGGTCGACGATTTTTATTGTGAACAATGACTTCATTGGCTGCCTGCAAAATCTTCTTGGTTGAACGGTAGTTTTCCTCTAAAAGAACCACCTTGGCATTTTTATAGTCCCGTTCAAAATCAAAGATATTCTGCATATCTGCTCCCCGCCAACCATAGATGGACTGATCAGCATCACCGACTACGCAGATATTTTTGAAACGAGAGGCCAAGAGTTTGACCAATTGGTATTGAGCTTGGTTGGTATCCTGATACTCATCCACATGAATGTATTGGAATTTTTGTTGGTAATAGGTCAAGACATCCGGATTTTGATCAAAGAGACGCAAGGTCATCATAATGAGGTCATCAAAATCCATGGCCTCTGACTGGCGCAACTCCTTTTGATAAGCCTTGTAACATTTGGCAACAACCTGGCTATACATATCGCTGGCTTGTGCCTCATAGGCCCTGTCATCCAAGAGGTCATTCTTGGCATTGGAAATGGTCCCCAAAACAGCTCGCTCATTCCACTTTTGCGGATCCAAATTCAATTCCTTAAGGATTCGCTTCATCAAAGTCCGCTGCTCCCCTGGATCCACAATAGTAAAATTGCGATTGTAGCCAATATGGTCCGCATCTCGACGCAAAATGCGAACACACATGGAGTGGAACGTTGAAATGAGCGTATCCTGGGTTGCCGGATTCAAAGCGAAAGCCCGCTCCTTCATCTCCCGTGCTGCCTTATTGGTAAAGGTGATGGCTAGAATATTCCAAGGATTGACCATTTTTTCATCAATTAAATAGGCAATTCGATGGGTCAACACCCGCGTCTTCCCTGAACCTGCCCCTGCCATGATGAGTAGTGGCCCTTCCGTTGTTTGAACCGCCTCCGCCTGGCGTTCATTCATACCCGCTAATAGTGGATTCATGTTGTCTCCTTGTAATTGTGAAAATATCTTTCCCCATTATAACATTTGACGCCTTTAATACTCAATGAAAATCAAAATGGAACCTAGGAAGTGAGCCGCAGACAGTACTAAAGTACGGCAAGGCGAAACTGACAATGGTAACATTTGATTTTCGAAGTGTATCCTTCAATCTCGGCCATTGAATTTCCAAGCCCCTTTTGTTAAACTTTTTGAAAAAAGAAAAAAAGGAAGTCCCAATGTCCAGTCCAACCCAGAATTTAAAAATGGCGGAACGCGGTGCCCTGCTGGCCATCGCAACCTATATCCTACTGTCTATCTTCAAAATCATCGCTGGCCATCTCTTCGGGTCCGCTTCCATCACAGCCGATGGGTTTAACAACATGACCGACATTTTGGGCAATATCGCCGTCCTCATCGGCCTCCGTCTAGCCCAAAAACCTGCGGATCGAGACCATAAATTTGGGCACTGGAAAATGGAAGACCTAGCCAGCCTAATCACCTCACTGATTATGCTGCTGGTTGGTTTCCAGGTACTCTTCCAGAGTATCCAGGATCTCATTCAGGGCAAACAAGAAAGCTTTGACCCCCAAGCAATATGGGTCGGCTTCCTCTCCGCCCTTGTCATGACCGGTGTCTACCTCTACAACCGGAACCTGGCTAAGCGCGTGCACTCCAAGGCCCTGGAAGCGGCAGCCTTGGACAACCTCTCAGACGTCCTTACTTCCTTAGGAACCAGCCTGGCAATTCTAGCCAGCCAGTTCCAACTCTATCTAGTTGATAAAATCATCGCCATCCTTATCAGTATGATCATCCTCAAAACCGCCTACGATATCTTCCGAGAATCCACCTTCTCCCTCTCAGACGGCTTTGACGAAGATCTGCTCGAACAATACACCCAGAGCATCCTCACCATTCCCAAAATCGACCAAGTCAAAGAAATCCGCGGCCGCAGCTATGGCAGCCACATTTACCTAGACCTCATCCTAGCCATGAACCCTGACCTCTCCGTCTACGAAAGCCACACCATTGCCGATCAAGTCGAGCACCTACTCCAAGACCAGTACGGCGTCTTCGACATCGATATCCACATCGAACCCTCCCCCATCCCAGAAGATGAAGACATGGATTTCCTCCTCAAAAAACTCTTCCTCTACCAAAGCCAGGTCGAAGCCGGCCAAAACCTCGACGACTACGTCGCCGAGGACTTCACCTACATCCCCGTAAACGGCCAAATCCAAGACCGCACGGCCTACCTAGCCGCCAAACACCGTGAAATGGCCTTCAAAAAATTCCAAGTCAAATCCATCAGTCAAAAAACAAAACTCGTCTCCTACCAACTCAACGGCAACCAGCACACCACCATCTGGCGCCGCCACGAAGACTGGCAACAAATCTTCCACCAGGAAACGCAAATTGAGGAAAAAAGTGATGAGCTTGGACAACACTAAAACTTTTTCACACTACTTAAAAGGGTGAACAAATAAGGATAGCTTAGAATCAGTGTTTATTAGCAGTTGATTCTAAGCTATTTTCAATTTTTAATACTTAACTGATTTCAAAATCAAATTAGTCGCGGGATTTCAAAAAAATGACGAGAAAGGCCAATGAAGATAGAACTAAAGTTCATCAAAGAGGCTTGACAAAGTCAGATTTTGAAATCCAAAGAGTATAAGAATTGAGATAAACCTCGAATGACCGTTTAGGACGTTTCAATGACCGTTTGGGACATAATTAGTAAATACTGATACAAGGTACTACACTAGAATCATGAAGTTGCAACTGATTAATATAATCTTTCGGAGGTTTAAATCATGAAAATTGGTAGTAAAAAACAGTTTATCCCTCTAAGCAATGAACAATTAATGTTAGTAACCGGATCCTGGTCAGGATGGGGAGTAGCACTTCAAGGATTACTTGGTGGCCTAGCTCCATCACCAACCCTCGATCAATTATACTCTTTTAGTTTATCTTTTATTACTGTGTTAGCTCGTCTTGCCGTACTTCAGTACTGTCTACGACTCGCTGCCTTGTACTAAAAGTAAACTAAAACTCCAAGCAGGCTTCGCCTGCTAACTCATGACAGAAAATTAGTTCAGGTATATAATAAAGATGAGCAATACAAATCCGTAAGTTTATTAGGGCTTTGCCGAGCCTGTAACTAAAACTGGATGAATAAGAGTCATGAGATAACTCGAATACGCCTTGAGCGTGAAAATAAAATTACAAAACAGCCTCTTA
>NZ_JADPMS010000025.1:0-30995 GCF_015686645.1 Streptococcus sp. NLN76
TATCATAAAGGGGAAATCCTTTTTTGTCTAGTCGAATGTTTCACCCAATGGGTGAAAAGCAGAACCTTCCAGAAACCCTGTGATCAATACGGTTTCTGGAAGGTTTTTAAGTTAGGTATGAATAATTGGGGATCTAAACATCGCAGAAAAAACTTATCAAACAAAGGAGTTACTTGAACATGAACTATATTCTAAAACATTTGATCAACCAGAGGAAAACAAAAAAGAAAGACGCAGGTATATACCTCCACAATCTCACCCATGGAAGCTCGCGTCTTTCACTAAATATCTACAGAGGATTGGTAAAACTCAAGAAGAAATTCAAGAGCTTATCAACGCCTCCTAATCATAATACCAAAAAGGGACTCAATTGCAAGAAATTACTCAAATCTTCTTACTTTGATTCCTAATCTACAAAGGGTTAGGACTACTTGATTTTGATTGACAACAGGTTTGAAGCTGTTAGGCTAAATAGCCAAGGCTAATCGTAGCCTTGGTTTAGTTTAAAAAACAGCTTCAAAGGTACCTGGTGTCAAATAAAATCGCGCTAATTATTCTAGCCCATATTAATCATTTTTTCGGGACATAATCATCTTTGATTGACAGTAAAAACTATGAAAAGGAACTACTTGACCCATTCAGGCTCATGCTTTAGAATAAAAGAAAGGAGACAACAATGAATGAAACCGTAAGACTTGCCCGCAGCGAGGATGCCCCTGCTCTTTTGGAAATCTATGCCTACTATGTCCAGGAAACTGCGATATCCTTTGAGCATCAAGTCCCTAGTCTAGCTGAATTCCGGGATCGTATGGACCATATCCAGTCCTTTTATCCCTATTTAGTGGTAGAAGTAGATGGCAAGATTCTCGGTTATGCTTATGCGGGCCCTTTTCGTTCTGCAGCCGCCTACGCATGGGCAGTAGAATCGACTATTTATTTGTCTCCTCAAGAAAAAGGAAGGGGACTCGGACACCTACTCTATGATCGGCTAGAAACTTGTCTCAAAGCTATGGGAATCCTATCTGTTAAGGCCTGCATTGGCTTAGGACAGGAGGGAGATCCGTACAGTTCAGTGGCCAGTCAGATTTTTCATGCGAAACGAGGCTATGTGCAGGTGGCGCATTTTCCACAAGTTGGTTTCAAATTCCAGCGCTGGTATGATATGATTTGGATGGAAAAGGATTTAGGGCCTAAAGATGTAACGATAGAAGGGCCCAAGGCAATCTGGGAGTGTAAAAATTTACAGGAATTGGGTTTGAGTGAAGAAGTCTCCTAGAAATTTACCCTATTCTATGGTATACTAGGTAAGAATTAAGGAAACAGGAGAAATGTAATGGAATCACATTTGGTACGCATTATCAATCGTCTTGAAAAGATGGCGACAGATGGTGGAAATTTGAAACGGAATTTTGAGCGTGACGGTGTAGTTGTAGCCGAAGTTTCCTATAGTCAGGATGAAGAACTGGGCTCAATTTTCACCTTGCGTGATGTTGAAGCGCGTGAAACGTTCACTTTCGATAGTATTGACTTGATTGCAATGGAAATCTACGAACTATTGTATTAATAGATGCAGAAAGGATGGGGTGAGAAGGATCTAAACTAAGGATCAGCTTGCTCCATCCTTTTTTGCATGGAAATCGGGTTCAGCTTGTTTGCTTGTGGGCTTTTTGGTAGAATAATGGATATTTACATTTTTTATTGGAAGGGAATTTCATGTCATTTTCATTTTTACCCCAGTTTCTCCCTTATTTTAACTATGGAGCTCTGGTAACCATTTTTGTATCGGTTTTTGTCGTCTTCTTTGGAACCATCTTAGGAGTCCTCTTGGCTTTTGCCCAACGATCTAAGTGGACTATCTTGCGTTGGATTGCCAATATCTATGTCTGGGTCTTTCGGGGAACTCCCATGCTGGTTCAGATTATGATTGCATTTGCTTTGACACATTTGACGGCGCCATCCATTCAAATCGGTATCTTACAGGTGGATCTTACGCGTTTGATTCCAGGGATTGTTATTCTTTCTATGAACTCTGGGGCCTATGTTTCGGAGACTGTTCGGGCCGGGATTAACGCAGTTCCAAAAGGGCAATTGGAAGCAGCTTATTCCTTGGGAATCCGTCCGGCGAATGCCATGCGTTATGTTGTGCTTCCGCAGGCGGTGAAAAATATTTTGCCTGCCTTGGGAAATGAGTTTGTGACCATTGTTAAGGATAGTTCGTTACTTGCGACGATTGGAGTCATGGAGTTGTGGAATGGAGCACAGACTGTTGCGACCACAACCTATCAAGCTCTCACACCATTATTGGTAGCAGCAGCTTATTATCTGGCCTTGACTAGCGTTTTAGGTTTACTATTGAAAACATTCGAAAATCGACTCAAACAAGAGGAGAAAAAATAATGACGGAAACCATTTTAAAAATTGAAGACCTCCACAAATATTTCGGAAAAAATGAGGTTTTAAAAGGAATTGATTTAGAAATCCATCGAGGAGAAGTGGTCGTTATCATCGGTCCTTCAGGGAGTGGAAAATCAACCTTGCTACGTTCCATGAATCTCTTAGAGGAAGCGACCAAGGGCCATGTCTATTTTGAAGGAGTTGACATTACCGATTCCAAAAACGACCTCTTTAAGATGAGGGAAAAGATGGGAATGGTATTCCAACAATTTAATCTTTTTCCGAATATGACAGTTTTGGAAAACATCACTCTTTCACCGATTAAAACGAAAGGAATGGATAAGGCTGAGGCAGAGGAAAAAGGAAGAGAGCTTTTAACCAAAGTTGGTCTCCCGGATAAGGCGAATGCTTACCCGCAGTCCCTTTCAGGTGGGCAGCAGCAGCGGATTGCAATTGCGCGTGGCCTTGCCATGGATCCAGATTTACTTTTGTTTGACGAACCAACTTCAGCCTTGGACCCAGAGATGGTTGGTGAAGTTTTGGCGGTTATGCAAGAATTAGCGGAGTCAGGTATGACCATGGTGATTGTGACCCATGAGATGGGCTTCGCCCGTGAAGTAGCCGATCGGGTTATCTTCATGGATGGGGGTGTTGTAGTCGAAGATGGCAGTCCAGAAGCTATCTTTGATAATAGCCAAGAAGAACGGACTCGTGATTTCTTAAGTAAGGTCTTATAAAAAAGGAGGTCTCAGATGCAGGTCATGAATGGTAAAGAACTAGCCCTAAAAAAACGGGCTGTGCTGGCTGAGAGGACAGCAGAATTAATCAAGGAACAAGGGATTCGGCCTTGTTTAGTTGTCGTTTTGGTTGGGGAAAATCCGGCTAGTCAAGTTTATGTTCGCAACAAGGAAAAGGCCGCGGTTGAGGCTGGATTTGAAAGCCGTATTCTACGCTATCCTGCAGACCTGTCTGAAGATAAACTTCTGTCCTTGTTGGATGAATTGAATCAAGATACTTCTGTGCATGGTATCCTCATTCAACTCCCATTACCAGCTCAAATTCGGGAAGATTTAGTCCTAGAAGCAATCGATCCTGCTAAGGATGTTGATGGCTTTCATCCATTCAATGTAGGACGGTTGTGGACAGGGGATCCTCTACGAGTTCCTTCAACACCAGCTGGAATTATGGCACTGCTTGAGGAATACGGAATCAATCCTGCTGGTAAAAAAGCGGTGGTGATTGGTCGGAGTAATATTGTCGGTAAGCCTATGGCGGAGATGTTGCTGGCAGCAGATGCGACGGTTACCATTGCTCATTCTAAAACTGAAAATCTAGCCCAATTAGCTAGTGATGCAGATATCTTGGTTGTAGCCATTGGTCGAGGGCATTTTGTGGGTCCTGACTTTGTCAAAGAGGGTGCGGTTGTCATTGATGTGGGAATGAATCGCAATGATGAAGGCAAATTGATTGGCGATGTAGACTTTGAGGCTGTCAAGAACAAAGCCGCTTTCCTAACACCTGTTCCAGGTGGCGTAGGCCCTATGACCATTGCCATGCTTTTAGAGCAGACCTTTCAGGCTGCGGCAGACACCAAGGACTAAAAAAATCGACCGAGGGTCGATTTTTTTAGGTTCTGATAGTTTTTTTCTTTTTATTCAAATAAGAAAGAGTGAGTTCAACTCCTTGAGCTGCATAAGGAGTTAAAAGAAGAATATACATGTAGACGTACTGGCTCTTCGTTTCCCAGATTAGGTGAAAGAGAAAGCCACCCATTAGGAAGATGGTGCCTGCTAACTGAGTGGAAGGAAAATCAGGTTGGATTTTCCGGAACAGGTGGAAAAGGTAAAGGGCAGCGAAAGAGTAGATTGTCCACAAGAGTAGGCTCATTGAAAAATGGAAGATTCGATAGGCGGTACGCCCTTCATAAAGAGATTGTAGGAGGGGCGTGAAGGTTTCTTGATTTCGTTCCCAACGATTGGGCCCCGTCCAAATGGACTGGAAGGTCGGTTCGGTCCAAGTCGAATAAATCTTTTGAAAGAAAAAACGAAAGGCATAGATAGGATCTTTAATGAAGGTGACAATTCGTTTTCGGAGATCACGCTTGGCCATTTCTGTGGCCTGCTCCTCATTAAAATTATTCCGCTGGAGGATTTTAGTATTGTAGCCATCGTACCAGCCTCCTAGGGTTTTTCGATCTGGGTCATCCCTAAGCCCCATGGTCACATAGGCAATTTTAGGAGTACCTGGGCCAATCTCCTGTCCGATAACCCCTTCGTAATAGGAAAGAACTGCCTTGTTCATACCAACCATGCAAATGATACAAGAAATTCCAACCAGAACTTTTTTCCAAGTGAACTCTTTAAGAATAGAGAGGGTTAGAATTCCTAGGATGGTTAATCCAAAAATCATATAGTTGTTTCGAATGACACAGGCTAGGCCCAGAAATAGAGCTGTCAGAAATCCATATCTAAGCTGTTCCTTACGGGCAAAGGTTTGATAAGACGTTAAAGCGAGGAGACAAGCAGTCAGTCCGACGGTACTTCCATAAACAAAGAGAATAAAGAAGAAGTGGGGAAGAAAGGCAAAACTGAAAAAGAGGAGATAATTTCTTGCCAGTTGACTGAATCCCCAGGTGCGTCCCAATCTCCAGATCAAATAGTTATTGGTCAGGGTCCAGACCAGGTTCATCCCAAAAGCGAGGTAGGTCGTTGGGAGGATAGCAGCGTAAATTCGCTCCAAACTCAGAAGACCTAGTTGATGAGGATTTCGATACATGTAGGCTCCAATTGTAGTCAGGGATTCAAAATCGTCTTGATTGAAAGCCAGGGCTGCCTTGTAAACGTGCTTGGCATCCGCTCGAATCTGACCTTCCACGTTGAAGAGAAGGTAGGCCCCCATGACGATATAGAGGATGGTTAGGAATCTGAAGAATTGCTTGTCGGAAATTCTTTCAAAAATAGGACCAAGTCGGAGCAAGCCCCATAGGAACAGGAGTAAACAGGGGAAAAAATACCAGGGATTGACTTGAAAAAGGACTCCCTCGGAAATTTTTATAGGGATAAAAGTGGTTACAAAAAGAGTTGAAAAACTAAAGAAGGCACAAAAGAGCCCGGCCAGCAAGAGAACGAGATAATTCCCAAACTGACCCAGATAGTTAAAAAAACGGCGCACGAAAGGACACCTCTTTCTTGGATTGAAATATTCTTCTAAAATCATACCACATTTGTGCTAGAATAAGGAGAGGAGGACGCTATGTTTCAAAAGAGTAAATTATTTTTCTGGACTGTCGAAATTCTTCTCTGTAGTCTGGTTCTCTTTTTATGGAGGGAAATGGGGGAGATTATTACACCGGCTGTTCGGGTACTAAACACCATTTTAATTCCGTTCCTTTTGGCAGCTTTTTTTTATTACATCACCAATCCCCTGGTTGAGTTTTTAGAAAGAGTTTTTAAAATCAAACGTGGTCTTGGGAGTTTGTTGGCTGTTGCTGGTTTGATTGGTCTCCTTGTTTGGGCGGTGGTTTATTTACTCCCAATTTTGATCAATCAGCTAACGAGTTTGATTTATGCGAGTCAGGGAATCTACCGTGAAGCCCAGTCTCTAGTGAATCATCTCGCTGAAGAGCCGATTTTAAGGAATGTTGATATTCAGAAAACGGTTGCAGACTTGAACTTATCTTATGTGGATATTTTACAAAATATCTTGAATAATGTTACGACCAGTATTGGAAGTCTCTTTTCGGCGGTTATTAATACGGCTTTCATTTTGATCATGACTCCTATTTTTCTGGTTTATTTCTTATTGGATGGAAAGAAACTTCTTCCCATGTTGCAACGGACAGTCTTAAAACGTGATTCTTTGGATATTGCCTCCTTATTGATTACTTTGAATAAGACCATCGCACGCTATATCAGTGGAATTTCGATTGATGCCTTGATTATTTTTACGCTCACTTTAACCGGTTATTCGATTATCGGCATTCGTTATGCTTTGGTCTTTGCCATCTTTCAAGGGGTGTGTAATCTGATCCCCTATGTGGGTCCCACGATTGGGATGATTCCCATGTTGATTACCTATGCCTTTTTGGATCCACAGAAAATGCTGATGGCATTGATCTACATGCTAATCCTTCAACAGGTGGATGGGAATATTCTCTATCCTCGGATTGTGGGAGGGGTAATGAAGGTTCATCCAATTACCATCATGGTCTTACTTTTGTTATCAAGTAATATTTACGGAATCGTAGGCATGATTGTTGCCATACCTTTATATTCGATTTTAAAAGAAATTGTGAAATTCGCTTGGGAACTGTATGAACACCATAAAGAAAATCAAATGCGAAAACAGTTAGATACGGATATTTGAGAGGGAGTGGGAAAGAACTCCGTTGATTAATGAAGAGTTCGTTACAAGTCTTTATTGCAAGTTGTAAGCTGAAACGATTTTTCCCAAAAACGACCTCGCTCTTTTTATTGTTAGGCTCAGGTACAAACAGTCTCTTCCCAGACTGTTTGTATCACCTCCGGTCTAAAGGCATGGTGAATGCCTATAGAGTTTATAGATGAAATGAACGAAGTTCATGTCAAAGTTGATTCGGTTATTTTCGGAGGTCAAAGAGTCAGGAATTGACTCTTTGAGTATCTGGATAAGAGAACATGAAATGTTCTCTCAATAAAAGCGAACAGTTGTTATTTGCTTCGCAAATCCTATCTGATACCTCAAACAGCCTTTTAGCTGTTTGAACGAATCAACCACTGCGTCAAAGAGTTTTTGCTAAATAAAAGTTCGAGACTGGTACTTTGTACCCAGCCTCTTTTCTTATATGAGGACTAGGAGGACGGTGGAGATGAAAGGGAAATTTTTGACAAAACTTGTGTTTATCAATGTTTTATTTTTAGCAACCGCTTATCTCCGGACTCTACTTCTGGGCCTCCCTTTCAAATGGTGGATCAGTATAGGCTTGGCTACTGGTTTCTACTTTGTTTTGAATTGGCCTTGGAGGAAGGGAAAACATTCTAAGAAGTAATTCGAGCTTGTTTTTGGGTTACGGGAGGTCAGATGGTATAATAGGACTATGGCAAAGAAAAAGAAATCAACAGGAAATAAAACAAGGAGGCCCAGTAAGGCTGAACAGGCTAGGCAGGCAGCAATCCGGCGGATGTTTATCTCTCTGGGGCTGGCTGTTCTGATCATCATAGCCCTCCTCCAAGTGGGGGCTTTTGGGCGTACCCTTTATAATCTAGTGCGTTGGGGTGTGGGGAGTCTTGCTCCAGCCCTCTTAGTCGCGATTTTCATCTATCTTTTTACCTTCAAGTGGTTACGAGATCGTCCAGGATTTTGGCCAGGAGTGGCCGCAGTTTTAGCTGGGTTACTCTTGATTTGGCAAGCCTATTTTGTCAGTGGCCTGCCGCAAGATATGCCTGTCCTTAGTGGTCACCTCAGTATTTTGACCAGTGAGCTACTGAGCTTGCAGGTGACGCAGTTTGTGGGTGGCGGTCTTCTAGGGCTTTTCCTTTACATTCCCGTAGCATTTTTATTTTCTAACATAGGTTCCTATTTTATTGGAATTCTTTTCTTGGCACTGGGAAGCCTGCTCTTGAGCCAACTTTCGATCTACGATGTGGGCGATTGGCTCTTGAATACGTATCACCAATTAACCGAAGCAGGTGAAAGCCTTTATTTGCGGGAGCGCCAGCGACGGCTTGAAGCAAAAATAAAAAAAGAGGAAGAAGAGCAAGAGTTGGCTGTGACCGATGAAAAAGAGCTTGCCCCTCAAGCCCCTCTACCAACGGTAGACTTGGAGACAGGTGAAATTCTGGAAGCAGCACCGCTTCCAGAAGAACCGGCCATCTTCTTGGAAGAAGTAGAGACGATGGAGGAAGAGGACGAGATGCTGCCCCAAGAGGAGGTAGTCTTTGATCGTTCACCAATTGTCAGCCAGTATGTTGGTTACCGACTTCCTTCAATCGACCTGTTTCCAAGAGAAAAAGCCAAAAGTCAAGCTAGAGAACAGCAGCAGGTCAGAGATAATATCCGGATTTTGGAACAAACCTTCGCCTCTTTTGGAATTGATGCCAAGGTGGAGCGCGCTGAAATTGGACCATCTGTGACCAAGTATGAAATAAAACCAGCTGTCGGAGTCCGTGTTAACCGAATTTCGAATCTAGCGGATGACTTGGCCCTAGCCTTGGCAGCCAAAGATGTGCGGATTGAAGCGCCGATTCCCGGCAAATCCTTGGTGGGGATTGAGGTTCCCAATAGTGAGGTGGCGACTGTCGGCTTCCGGGAACTTTGGGAACAAGCCAAGGTCGATCCAGGTAAACTATTAGAATTGCCTTTAGGTAAGGCTGTAAATGGTCAGGTTCGCAGTTTTGATTTAGCCAAAATGCCACACTTGCTCGTTGCCGGTTCCACAGGTTCCGGAAAATCCGTTGCGGTCAATGGGATTATCGCCAGCATCTTAATGAAGGCTCGTCCGGATCAGGTCAAATTTTTGATGATTGACCCTAAAATGGTGGAGTTGTCAGTCTATAATGACATCCCCCATCTCTTGATTCCAGTCGTAACCAACCCCCGCAAGGCCAGTCGTGCTCTGCAAAAGGTCGTAGATGAGATGGAAGATCGCTACCAACGTTTTTCCAAGGTTGGAGCTCGCAACATCCAAGGCTATAACGAACGGGTGGCCGCCCACAATGCGGAGTCTGATTTGAAAGAAGTGCCGCTTCCTTTGATTGTCGTGATTGTGGATGAGCTCGCCGATTTGATGATGGTGGCTAGTAAGGAAGTGGAAGATGCCATCATTCGCTTGGGTCAAAAGGCGCGTGCAGCGGGGATTCACATGATTCTGGCGACGCAACGTCCGAGTGTGGATGTTATTAGTGGACTGATTAAGGCCAATGTCCCGAGTCGGGTAGCCTTCGCGGTATCCAGTGGAACGGATAGCCGGACCATTTTAGATGAAAACGGGGCTGAAAAGCTCCTGGGACGAGGCGACATGCTCTTTAAACCAATCGATGAAAATCATCCCGTGCGTCTCCAAGGTTCCTTTATTTCGGACCAAGCGGTTGAGACTTTGGTGAACTTTATCAAGGACCAAGCAGAGGTGGATTATGATGAAGCCTTTGACCCAGGAGATGTCAGTGAAGCGGATGATTCTGGTAATGGGGGGGCTAGTCAAGGAGACCCGCTCTTTGCCCAGGCCAAAGCCCTGGTGATTGAAACTCAAAAAGCATCGGCCTCCATGATTCAACGGCGTCTTTCCGTTGGCTTTAATCGGGCTACACGTTTGATGGAAGAGTTGGAACAAGCCGGTGTTATCGGGCCCGCAGAAGGAACCAAACCGCGTAAGGTTCTTATTACTCATATGGAGGAAGAATAGAATGAATTTTACTGGAGTAGATCACATTGCCATTATTGGTCATGATGCCGATCGAATGTTAGAATTTTATGTGGAACACCTTGGCTTTTCTATTCTTGAAGATCACGACCGACCCGAAAAAGAAGATCGCTTGATTTTAGTTGAAAAAAATGGCTTGGTTTTGGAATTATTTGTGAAGCCCCGGGCTCCCAAAAGACCAGCACTGCCGCATCCTGAACAGACAGGGTTGCGACATCTCGCTTTTAAGGTTGAGGACGTTGAAGCAACTTTAGACTATTTTGACCAAGTGGGAATTTCCCACCAAGGTCTGCGCTACGACGACTTTAACCAGAAAAAGATGGCTTTTTTCTTTGATCCAGACGGTCTTCCCTTGGAGTTGCATGAATAACAAAAATAGTTCAGCCATCGGCTGAACTATTTTGCTTGGAAAAAAAGAGAGATGGTCATGGCCACATACATAAAGATCATGAGTAAGAAAGAAAGGCGCCAGTAATATTTGAAGAATTTTGGATAGTAGAAGGTTCGGTAGCGGATGAGGAAGTAGCAGATGAGAATCAGGCCTAATCCGCCCATGGCTACCCCCAATTCTGGCAATAGATGATGATAAAAGGCCTGGTCTGATACCCAATAAAAGGCGTAGGCAAAGAGGGGAACCATCAAATCCATGGCCCGTATCCCTAGCTTATGAATGGGGAGTAGACGGGTCAGGAAAAGACTGAGAACAGGAATCCCTACCAGGAGGGCTAGGGCAAGTAGTTGTAAAAAAAGCATGGGTCTACTCCTCTGACGTTTTCCTCCATTTTAACATGGAAAGCCTTTTTAGGGCAAAAATTTAAAAAGAAAAGAAGTTTCCTCTTGCATTTTCTTCAAAAAGCTGTATACTAGAAAGGTATGCGACTCGCATACTTGTGGGAGGTAAAAATCTTTCATTACCGCCAAAACCACAAAGGAGGATTTAAAAAATGGCTAAAAAAGTCGAAAATATTGTTAAATTGCAAATCCCTGCCGGTAAAGCGACTCCAGCTCCACCAGTTGGTCCAGCGCTTGGTCAAGCAGGTATCAACATCATGGGATTCACCAAAGAGTTTAACGCTCGTACAGCTGATCAAGCTGGTATGATCATCCCAGTTGTTATCTCTGTTTATGAAGATAAATCATTTACATTCGTAACAAAAACACCTCCAGCTGCTGTACTTCTTAAGAAAGCTGCAGGAGTTGAAAAAGGTTCTGGTACTCCAAACACTGAAAAAGTAGCAACTGTTACACGTGCTCAAGTACAAGAAATCGCTGAAACTAAAATGCCAGATTTGAACGCAGCGTCTGTTGAAGCAGCAATGCGTATGATTGAAGGTACTGCTCGTTCTATGGGATTCACTGTTGTTGACTAGGGAGTCATACAGAACTAAGTAGGAACTACTTAGTTCGTTGTAGGACCCTCGCACAGTTGATTAGGTGTTTTCAGAACTGAAAAGTGAATGAAAATACCAATCAACCACTGCGCATAGCTTTCAACTTCTGAAATGTTTTTGAGAGCTGGATTTCAACAAATAAAAGGAACCCAAAACCCGCAAGACTTCATCATTTCGATGAGTGACGTGGGAGATGAAAATCGATTGAACCACTTACAAGGAGAAAGATAAAATGGCTAAAAAAAGTAAAAACCTTCGTGCTGCCCTTGAAAAAATTGACAGCACAAAAGCATACAGCGTAGAAGAAGCTGTAGCTCTTGCAAAAGAAACGAACTTTGCAAAATTTGATGCAACTGTTGAAGTTGCTTACAACTTGAACATCGACGTTAAAAAAGCTGACCAACAAATCCGTGGTGCGATGGTCTTGCCAAACGGAACTGGTAAATCACAACGTGTTCTTGTTTTCGCACGTGGTGCGAAAGCTGAAGAAGCAAAAGCCGCTGGTGCAGACTTTGTTGGTGAAGAAGACCTTGTTGAAAAAATCAACGGTGGTTGGTTGGACTTCGACGTTGTCGTTGCAACACCTGATATGATGGCACTTGTTGGACGTCTTGGACGTGTCCTTGGACCTCGTAACTTGATGCCTAACCCTAAAACTGGTACTGTTACGATGGATGTAGCAAAAGCAGTTGAAGAGTCTAAAGGTGGTAAAATTACTTACCGTGCAGACCGTTCAGGTAACGTGCAAGCAATCATCGGTAAAGTTTCCTTTGATGCTGATAAATTGGTTGAAAACTTCAAAGCTTTCCACGATGTTATCGTTAAAGCGAAACCAGCTACAGCTAAAGGTACCTACATGACAAACGTAACCATCACTACTACACAAGGTGTTGGTATCAAAGTAGACCCATCTTCTTTCTAAGAAGGGGTTCTGAAAAGAGGCTAGAACTAGGGTTCTAGCCTCTTTTTTGGTATAATGGAGAAAGTACCGAGAAAGGTGAACTTATATGAAGAAAATTCTAGTAGTAGATGACGAGAAACCCATCTCTGATATTATAAAATTTAATATGACCAAGGAAGGTTATGAAGTTGTAACAGCCTTCGATGGTCAAGAAGCTCTGGAAGTCTTTGAAGCAGAACAACCGGATATTGTGATTTTGGATTTGATGTTGCCTGAGATTGATGGATTAGAAGTTGCTAAGACCATTCGTCGTACCAGCAATGTTCCTATTATTATGCTGTCAGCTAAGGATTCCGAGTTTGACAAGGTCATTGGTTTGGAAATTGGAGCTGATGACTATGTTACCAAACCCTTTTCCAATCGAGAATTGCAGGCGCGTGTTAAGGCAGTGCTGCGTAGAACAGAATTGATTGCGGATGTTCAAGACGAAGAGGGCAAACCAAGTGAATTGGTGATCCGTGACCTTAAGATTTTTCCGGAAGCCTTTGTGGCCCATAAGCGGGATCGGGAGTTGGAGTTGACCCATCGTGAATTCGAATTGCTCTTGCATTTAGCTTCACACGTTGGTCAGGTTATGACTCGCGAGCATCTTTTGGAGACTGTCTGGGGCTATGACTACTTTGGAGATGTCCGCACGGTTGATGTCACCATTCGTCGCCTTCGTGAGAAAATCGAAGATACTCCAAGCCGTCCTGAATACATTTTGACTCGCCGCGGTGTCGGTTATTATATCCGTCATGATCATTAGAATTCGCGATTTCCTCTTTACCAGTGATATTATTTTTGCTCTGATCGTTATTGCTTTTATCATCGTTGTTGCTCTTTTAGCTTTTGAAAATCGAAAAGACAATCAACGCATAAAAAAATTGAATGAAAAGATCGAAGAGCTAATTGCAGGTCAACATACCCGTTTGGAAATGGATTCGCAAAATCCGGATATCCATGAACTGATCACATCCGTCAATGATTTGTCGGATGTGATTCGGGTTACACAGGAAAATCTGGAGCAAGAAACAACACGCTTGTCCAGTGTCCTATCTTATATGACGGATGGGGTTTTAGCAACCAATCGGAAAGGGGAAATTACCCTCATTAATGACATGGCTTCTAAGATGTTGGGGGTCTCAGAAGAAACTGCATTGGGGCAATCCATTTTAAGCCTGTTGGAAATTGAGGATCGTTACGATCTTCGACAATTAATTGTGGAGACACCAGAGGATACCATTGATAGTCAAGATGCCAATGGTGAATATCTGACCTTGCGTGTCCGGTTTGCTTTGGTAAGACGGGAAAGTGGCTTTGTTTCTGGTTTAGTGGCGGTTTTGCACGATACGACCGAACAAGAAAAAGAAGAACGGGAACGCCGACTTTTTGTATCCAATGTTAGTCATGAGCTCCGAACTCCTTTAACCAGTGTCAAATCTTACTTGGAGGCTTTAGAGGATGGAGCACTGACAGAACCAGTGGCGCCGGAGTTTATCCATGTGTCCCTAACAGAGACCAACCGGATGATGCGGATGATTACAGACCTCTTGAGTTTGTCACGAATTGATAACGAGGCTAGTGATTTGGAAGTTGAACTCATTAATTTCACAGCATTCATGACTCACATTCTCAATCGCTTTGATAAGATTCGCAGTCAGGAGGAAAGCAAGCACTATGACATTGTTCGCCAGTACCCGATTTCCCCTATTTGGATCGAAATTGATACCGATAAGATGAATCAGGTCTTAGATAATATTCTCAATAATGCCATTAAGTATTCACCTGATGGAGGAAAAATTACAATCTCCATGCGGACCACTGATACTCAACTCATTATTGTGATTTCCGACCAGGGTCTAGGCATCCCGCAAAAAGACTTGCCACGAATCTTTGACCGCTTCTATCGAGTGGATAAGGCGCGTAGCCGGGCCCAAGGTGGCACCGGCCTAGGCTTGGCCATTGCCAAGGAAATTGTGAAGCAACATCATGGATTTATTTGGGCCAAGAGCGACTATGGGAAAGGCTCCAGCTTTACCATTGTGTTACCATACGAAAAAGCCCTCTCCGAGGATGGAGATTGGGACGATCAAACAGGAGTAGATGCAGACAGTGACAAATAAAGGATTTCAGTATAGTATTTTAGCCTCAGGTTCAAGTGGGAATTCATTTTATGTAGAAAGTGAAAAGAAACGAATTCTAGTGGATGCTGGCTTGTCTGGTAAAAAAATTGAAAGTCTGCTTGCCGAGATTGATCGAAATGCCAGTGATTTGGATGCCATTTTTGTAACCCACGAACACAAAGATCACATCCATGGCGTAGGAGTTTTGGCTCGAAAGTATCATCTCGATATTTACGCCAACCAAGAGACTTGGGATGCCATGGAAGGTCACCTAGGAAAACTCGCTACGGAGCAAAAACATATTTTTGAAATGGGGAAAACCCTGACTTATGGGGATTTGGATATTGAGAGTTATGGTGTTAGCCATGATGCCGCTGCTCCTCAATTCTACCGCTTCATGAAGGATCAAAAAAGTTTTGTCATGCTGACAGATACAGGCTATGTTAGTGATCGTTTAGCAGGTCTCATTGAAAACGCAGATGCCTATCTCATCGAAAGTAATCACGATATTGAAATCCTTCGCAGCGGCCGCTATCCCTGGTCTCTCAAGCAGCGGATTCTTTCAGATAAAGGTCATTTGTCAAACGAAGACGGTGCAGAAACTATGATTCGAACCCTTGGTAATCAAACTAAGAAAATCTATCTCGGCCACCTCAGTAAAGAAAACAACATCAAGGAATTGGCCCACATGACCATGGTCAATAACCTTGCCCAAGCCGATTTGGCAGTAGGACATGATTTTCAAGTTTTAGATACTTCCCCAGATCAGGCAAGTCCTCTGACGAGGATATAGTGATGATCTAGAGGGTAGTAGTCAAAAGACCCGTCTGGGTCTTTTTGTAATCCTGTTTTATAAAGATTGAAGAAGGTGTTCCATTTTGGTTCTTTAGTGTATAATGCTTATAAAATATAAAAAAGTGGAGGCGAATATGCGTTTTGAAGAGATGTTGCCTGGGTTAAGGGCTAAGAAGAGATATGTCCGTCAGGGATGGGGAGGGGCAGAAAATTTTGTGCAGCTTTTTGACCATCTGGAAGTGGAAGGACAGATGTTGGAAGTGACCCCCTATTTCTTGATCCATGTATCTGGAGAAGGCGAAGGGTATTCTATGTGGAGTCCAACTCCTTGTGACGTGCTAGCTGAGGATTGGGTAGAAGTGGATGACTAGGAAGGTCTTGATTACGGGAGTTTCCTCCGGTATCGGTTTGGCCCAGGCCATGGCTTTTCTGGAGCTGGGGGACCAGGTCTACGGGGTGGATAAAGACCCTGCTCCGGAATTAAAGGGAGATTTCCACTTTATGCAGGTGGACTTGACCCGAGACTTGGATGCAGTGTTTTCTTGGGTCGGGCAGGTTGATGTCTTGCTCTTGACTGCTGGAGTTCTTGATGCCTATACTCCGCTTCTGGACATGTCCAAGGAGCTTTGGGACAAGGTCTATGAAACAAATGTCCGCGTGCCCATGGAAATGAGTCGTCACTACCTGTCGAAAATGGTACGGAAGGGGCACGGGGTCATTATCACCATGTGCTCGATTGCTAGTAAGGCAGCGGGTGGCGGTGGTGCAGCCTACACCAGCTCCAAGCACGCGCTGCTGGGGTTGACCAAGCAAATGGCTCTGGACTATGCTGGGACTGGCGTTCAAATTTTTGGGATTGCTCCAGGTGCGGTGCAGACTGGGATGACCCGGTCGGATTTTGAACCGGGTGGCATGGCTGAGTGGGTGGCTAAGGAAACTCCTATTCAGCGTTGGACCCAGCCAGAGGAAGTGGCAGAGTTAACAGTCTTTTTGGCAACTGGCAAGATGGCTTCGATGCAAGGAGCTATTGTGACCATTGATGGGGGATGGACCTTGAAGTAGGAAGCTTGAGTTTGGCTCGGGCTTTTTTCTTTTTAAGGGAAAAATGCTATAATAGGGGATGAGTACGACAAGAAATAGAGGAATGAATATGTCAAATTATGCCATTATCCTAGCAGCTGGAAAAGGAACACGGATGAAATCCGATTTGCCCAAAGTGCTTCACAAGGTTTCTGGAATTACCATGTTGGAGCATGTTTTCCGGAGTGTCTCTGCACTCGCTCCTGCCCAAACGGTGACGATTGTTGGACATAAAGCAGAGATGGTAGAGCAGGTACTGGCGGGGAAAACCCACTTTGCTTTGCAGGAGGAGCAGCTAGGAACAGGTCATGCGGTCATGATGGCTGAAGCGTTTTTGGGTGATTTGGAGGGGCAAACGCTGGTGATTGCAGGCGATACTCCCTTGATCACGGGTGAAAGCCTCAAGTCTTTGGTGGACTTTCATATTAATCATAAGAATGTAGCGACGATTTTGACTGCCGAAGCGGACAATCCCTTTGGTTATGGGCGCGTGGTTCGGAATGCGGATGGTGAGGTTCTGAAGATTGTCGAGCAGAAGGATGCTAGCGATTTTGAGCAACAAATCAAGGAAATCAATACCGGTACCTATGTCTTTGACAACCGCCGACTTTTCGAAGCCCTCAAGGACATCAACACGGATAATGCCCAAGGGGAGTACTACCTAACCGATGTTATCGGCATCTTCCGCCAAGCAGGTGAGAAGGTTGGAGCTTATATGCTTCGTAATTTTGAGGAAAGTTTAGGGGTTAATGACCGTTACGCACTATCCATTGCAGAAAATGTCATGCGTCATCGCATCAACAAGGGACATATGCTCAATGGAGTGACCTTCCAGAACCCAGCGACTACAAGCATCGACATTGATGTAGAGATTGCCGGTGATGTGGAACTGGAAGGCCAGGTGACTTTACGGGGAAACACCAAGCTTGAAGCGGGTGTCTATGTCAGTGCGGGATCTTATCTGGTGGACAGTCACGTCGGTGCCAACAGTCAGATTACCCATTCCATGATTGAGGAATCAACCATTGGCCAGGACGTCACCGTGGGACCTTACGCACATATTCGGCCAGGCTCCAGTTTGTCTGATACAGTCCATGTCGGAAACTTTGTCGAGGTCAAGGGTTCTAGTCTAGGTGCTGGTACCAAGGCTGGCCATTTAACCTATATCGGCAATAGCAAGGTTGGGCAAGATGTCAACTTCGGAGCTGGAACAATTACCGTTAATTATGACGGTCAGAATAAATATGAGACGAAGATCGGCAATGGTGTTTTTGTCGGTTCCAACTCGACCTTGGTGGCTCCGCTAACGGTTGGAGATCATGCCCTATTGGCTGCTGGATCCACGATTACAAAAGACGTTCCGGAGAATGGCTTAGCACTAGGACGGTCACGTCAGGTCAATAAGGACGAGTATGCTAAGAGATTCCCACATCATCCTGAACAAAAGGGGTAAGCTATGAATTTTGAAGAAAAAACAATCAGCCGCCAGGAAATTTTTCAGGGCCGTGTTTTCCGGGTAGCAGTAGACCAGGTGGAGTTGCCAGATGGTAAAGGGACCTCCACACGCGAGTTGGTTTTTCATAATGGTGCGGTTTGTGTGTTGCCGATTACCAGCGACAATAAAGTAATCCTCGTCAAACAGTACCGCAAGGCGATTGAGGGAACCAGCTTGGAAATTCCTGCTGGAAAATTGGAAATTGGTGAAAATGCCGATCCCAAGGCTGCGGCCCTTCGGGAGTTGGAAGAAGAAATTGGCTATACAGCTGATTTAGACTTGCTCTATGATTTTTACACGGCCATTGGTTTCTGCAATGAAAAGGTTAAGCTTTTCCTGGGTCGGAATTTAAGCAAGGTCGCTAATCCCCGTCCTCAAGATGAGGATGAGACCCTGGCTCTCTATGAGCTTGACTTGGAGCAAGCTTTGGCTGCTATTGAGTCAGGTGATATCTGTGATGCCAAAACCATTATGGCCATTCAGTACTGGCAAATACTGGAAAAGGGGAAAGGCCTATGACCGATCGACAACCATTTGATCCAGAATTGTATGAAGAAACCGAACCACTGGATTTGGATTTGTTAAACAAGATTGACCGACTAGAGGTGGAACCAGAGGTTCGAAAAAGTCGGCAGGCCGAGAACCAAAAGCGGGCGCGTTTTCAACACACCCTGAATAAAATTCTGTTTTGGCTGATACTCCTGTTAGTATTGTTGCTGGTATTTATGTTTGTATTGTAGGAAAGTAATACACTATACAGTTCAAAATCTGAATCTTGTTAAGCCTCTACGGTGAACGCTAAGCTCAACCGTCATGGGTAAGGTTTGCAAGCTTTGCTTGAACCATTTAGGCATAAAATATAATTCAATTTCTGAATTAAAATTCGAGTTAGATTTCAAACTGCTTTGAGTGTTCTGATTTTGAAATTAAATTGGTATAAGAAAATGAAAATTGGAATTATTGCGGCGATGCCGCAGGAATTGGCAACCCTCTTGGAAAAATTGGAAAATGCCCAGAAACACCTTCGTCTCCGTCAGGTTTACCACACAGGCCATATTGGACGACACGAGGTGGTCTTAGTGGAGAGTGGAATCGGGAAGGTCATGTCAGCCATGACGGTTGCCATTCTAGCCCAAGACTTCAAGGTGGATGCGGTGATTAACACTGGTTCGGCTGGAGCGGTAGCTCCAGGCCTGCAAGTAGGGGATGTTGTCCTTGCGGATTGTTTGGCCTACCATGATGTGGATGTGACTGCCTTTGGCTATGCCTATGGTCAAATGGCTCAGCAACCGCTTTACTTTGAAACCAGCAAGTATTTTCAGTCGGTTATTAAGGAAGTATTGGAGGAACAGGGACAAGCCTATCAAATGGGACTGATCGCGACAGGGGACTCCTTTGTGGCCTCGTCTGAGCGGTTGACTGAGATTAAGGCTGCTTTCCCAGATGTATTGGCTGTTGAAATGGAAGGAGCAGCTATTGCCCAAGCTGCCCACTCCATCGACCTGCCAGTTATGGTGGTTCGTGCCATGAGTGATACAGCTGAGCAAGATGCAGCGATTTCCTTTGATGAATTCATTGTGGAAGCTGGCCGTAAATCCGCTCAGGTTTTGGTCGCCTTTTTACAAAAATTAGTGTAGGGAGTGGGACAGAACTCCATTAGTCGAAAAAAGAGTTCGTTACAAGTTTTTATTTCAAGTTGTAAGCTGAAACGGTTTCTCCCCAAACCGACCTCGCTCTTTTATTGTTAGGCTCGGGTTCAAACAGTCTCTTCCCAGACTGTTTTCGCTTTCCATATTTAGGGCTCAAGTACTAACAGTCTCTTCCCAGACTGTTAGTACCCACCCCCGGTCTAAAGGCATGTTGAATGCCTTTAGAGTTTCTAGATGAAATGAACGAAGTTCATGTCAATGTTGATTAGGCCAGATTTGTTCGTGCTTTGTAAGAACAAATCTGCCAATCAACCACTGCGTCAAAGAATTTTCACTAATAAAAAAATTTCCGAGGTGAGAATTTTTTTGGTTAGCCTCAGTGGGTATCGCTTGAGACCTGAGAAGCTGATTTGAGAGCCAGGTCTTTTTTGGAGAATTAGGATCGTATGAGTATTTTAGAAGTTAAACGTTTGAGTCATGGGTTCGGGGATCGAACCATTTTTGAGGATGTATCCTTCCGCCTTTTAAAAGGGGAACATATTGGCTTAGTTGGGGCTAATGGGGAAGGGAAGTCCACCTTTATGAGCATTGTGACGGGCCAATTGCAGCCAGATGAGGGGCAAGTTATTTGGTCCAAATATGTGAAGGCTGGTTATCTGGACCAACATGCGGTGCTGGAGCCTGGGATGACAGTTCGCGATGTTTTGCGGACGGCTTTTGATGACCTCTTTAAGACAGAGGCCCGGATTCAGGAAATCTACATGGAGATGGCGGAAGCCAGTGATTATGATGCCTTGATGGAGGAAGTTGGCGAGCTGCAGGATCGCCTGGATAGCCGCGATTTTTATAGCTTGGATGCCAAGATTGATGAAGTGGCGCGTGCCTTAGGGGTTGCTGATTTTGGCATGGAGTCTGATGTGACCGAACTCAGTGGTGGGCAGCGGACCAAGGTTCTCCTAGCCAAATTGTTGCTGGAGAAGCCAGACATCCTCCTCTTGGACGAACCTACCAACTACCTGGATGCCGAGCATATCGATTGGCTCAAACGTTACCTCCTTAATTATGAAAATGCCTTTATTTTAATTTCGCATGATATTCCCTTCTTAAATGAGGTGATAAATTTGGTTTATCATGTTGAAAATCAAGACCTGGTACGCTACAGCGGGAATTATGAACAATTCCAGGAAGTTTATGCCATGAAGAAGGCGCAGTTGGAAGCAGCTTACGAACGCCAGCAGAAGGAAATTGCCGACCTAAAAGACTTTGTCAACCGCAACAAGGCCCGGGTAGCGACTCGAAACATGGCTATGAGCCGTCAGAAAAAGTTGGACAAGATGGACCTGATCGAATTGCAGGCTGAGAAACCAAAACCACAATTTGATTTTAAGGTTGCCAGAACACCAGGCCGCTTCATTATCCAAGCTCACGGACTGGAAATTGGCCATGATCGCAAACTGGCCGGCCCACTGGATTTGACCTTTGAGCGCAATCAGAAAATTGCCATTGTCGGAGCCAACGGAATTGGGAAAACCACCCTTCTCAAGAGCCTCTTAGGCCTGATCCCAGCTCTGGCTGGACAAGTGGAAGAAGGAGAATTTATCGAACTCGGATACTTTGAACAAGAAGTACCTGGAGGCAATCGCCAAACCCCACTCGAAGCCGTCTGGGATGCTTTCCCAGCCATGAACCAAGCCGAAGTCCGCGCTGCCCTAGCCCGCTGCGGCCTCACCACCAAGCATATCGAAAGCCAAATCCAGGTCCTCAGTGGAGGCGAGCAAGCCAAGGTCCGCCTCTGCCTGCTCATGAACCGTGAGACCAACGTTCTCGTTCTGGACGAGCCAACCAACCACCTAGACGTGGATGCCAAAGACGAACTCAAACGCGCCCTCCAAGCTTACAAAGGCAGCATCCTCATGGTCTGCCACGAACCAGACTTCTACCAAGGTTGGGTCGATCAAGTCTGGGATTTCAATGAATTGATTTAGGAGAAACCATGATTGAAAGCATTATTCAAGACATTTTGAAATTTCGCAATGAGCGTGGCTGGGGCCAAGCCCACAGTCCCCGTAACCTTGCCAGCTCTATCATCATTGAAGCCGCAGAACTCCTGGAAAACTACCAATGGGGCGAAGAGTATTCAGACCCTATCAATGTCCAGGAGGAAATCGCGGATATCCTGATTTACACCTTCTTGTTGACAGACAAACTCGGCTTAGATGTTGAGACCATTATCCAAGACAAACTCAAGAAAAATGCCCTGAAGTATCCAGTGGCTAAAGAAGAGGACTAGGTGTTGAGGGGGATAGTCCTTAAATTTCAAAATCTGATGTTGTCAATGCTCTTGGATGAACCCATCGATTGTGTACTTTGAACGCTTTATTGCTAATGTTCAACAGTTCTTACAGTCCTGTTGAACTAGCCTCATCGGCTTTCCTGGTCATTTTTTATACTCTTTTAGATTATAAACCGTATGTGATATACTATTTTTATGGCATACGGAATTGATTTTAGAAAACGTGTCCTTGAATATGTTAAAGAGGGACATACACGTAAAGAAACAGCAGCTTTATTTAATATTAGCACCAACACTTTATACAGTTGGGAAAAGCAGGAGAGAGAACTCGGTCACTTAGAGCGTAAAAAGCGTGTTGGTAAATCCAGAAAAATACCTTTAGATAAATTACAAGAATTTGTAGAAGCACATCCAGACGCTTTTTTAAGGGAAATTGCAGAACATTTTTCTTGCAGTATTCCTTCTGTTTGGGCTGCCTTAAAGCAAGTAAACATCACTTTAAAAAAAGACAACTAGTTACAAAGAACAAAATGCACAGAAGGTGCAACAATATCTTGAATCACTAGCCGTTTTGAAAGGCTTTCCTCCAATTGTCTATATTGACGAAACAGGTATTGATACTTATCTATATCGTAAAAATGCCCGTGCGCCCAGAGGTGAAAAGATTTATTTCAAAGTTTCTGGTCGTCGATTTGAAAGAACTTCCATTGTATCTGGATAAATTGGTCAGACTTTTGTTGCGCCAATGATTTACAAAGAGAGTATGACTAGCGATTTCTTTGTAGAGTGGTTTAAACAAGAGCTTCTACCATCTTTAAAGACTCCTCATGTTATTGTTATGGACAATGCAAGTTTTCACCCTAAGAAAATACTAGATGAACTTTCTATCGATGCTGGTCACTTCTTTTTACCTCTACCACCGTATTCTCCAGAATTAAATCCCATTGAGAAAAGTTGGGCTATTTTAAAAAAATCAGTTACAGAATTACTTCGCAAAATGGACTCTATAACTGATGCAATAACATACTATTTAAAAACTAAATAGCTATAATCTCCACACTACATCCTCATTTCTCATCTTCTTAGGAGGTATTCTCATGATTCAGAAAGTTGAGCGATTGATTTCAGAAATTAATCGAATCCATAAAGAATATTCCATCGATTATTTTGAAACAGGTCAGATTCAAAAAGTAAATTTGAAACATACCTTTTCAAAGGTTCCGACATCGGCGATTTTGGCTTATCGTTTAAATCTCCATGAGTCCATTAATGATTATTTGATGAAAGCGGATCTTCAGGATATCGCATACGTTTATCGGGTGAAAACTTCTGAAAGTATTCTCGATAAAATCGACCGTTTTTCTGAACGTACGGAAGGATATCCCGTTAATTCAATCTTGAATGATATTTTTGGAGCTCGAGTGATATTAAGGTCAGAGGAAATCTCTCAGGTCATGGAACGGTTAGATGATTGGAAGGACACCTTTGGATTAAAAAACTGGTATCTCCGAGATAAGGAAGGATATATTGGAATCCATGTCTATTTTAAGAACAAGAGTAATTTTTACTATCCTTGGGAACTTCAGATATGGGATGCCAAGGATGTGGATGGAAATATTCAGAGTCACAGGCTCTATAAGAGAGGATTTGTAAATCCTAAGTTATAACAAGAAAACAGAGGTTGGGACTCTCCAATCTCTGCTTTCTTTTTACCTCCTCATCCCATCGTGCTATAATTTGACTAACAAAGTGGCAGTTGGTTATAAGAGGAGAGTCTATGCAGCCTAAATACACCATTATACTCTTTTAGTTTATCTTTTATTACTGTGTTAGCTCGTCTTGCCGTACTTCAGTACTGTCTACGACTCGCTGCCTTGTACTAAAAGTAAACTAAAAGACTATATAGATCGGATGCTGATTTTAATTCAGGAAATCAGCATGTTAACGGCAGATTTTTCCTTAGCCCAAAGAGAATTACATCTGCGGAAGGAAAATCGGATTCGCTCCATCCATTCTTCGCTAGCTATTGAAAATAATAGCTTGAATATGGAGCAGGTAATAGCAATTTTAAAAGGGAAACGAGTTTTAGGCCCACCAAAGGATATTCGGGAAGTTCAGAATGCCTTTCAAGCCTATGAACAAGTTTTCCAGATGTATCCTTATTTAGTAGAGGATTTGCTTCGTGCTCATCATTTATACTCTTTTAGTTTATCTTTTATTACTGTGTTAGCTCGTCTTGCCGTACTTCAGTACTGTCTACGACTCGCTGCCTTGTACTAAAAGTAAACTAAAAGACTATATTAGCGGAGGGATTGGTCAAGCATCCTGGGCAATTTCGTCAAGGAGACGTGGCTATCTATGATGGAAAGGGGCAAGTTGTCCATGTAGGTGCTCGTCCACAATTTGTTCCGGATTTAGTAAAACAGTTACTAGATTGGGCTAGGAAGGCGGAGGTTTCAGAGGTACTAAAATCCTGCGTCGTTCATTTTGAATTGGAAATCATCCATCTTTTTGAAGAGAAGATGGGAATGGAAGAATGGGGCGATTGTGGCAGAGTTTGATTCTAAGTCAATGGAATCCCATCTTTGAGTGGGTTCCCATCGAATCTGTTATTTTTGAACATCAGTTAGGTTATTATCAGGCTTTGAGTAAAAGTAACACAACAAATGATTCAACAGCTTTTATCGAATTTATGTTAGAGGCTATTCTGGAAACGTTAAAAGTCTTTCACAATCGTTCAATGGTAGTACAGGAACAGTTCATGTCCATCTTATACTCATTAAATTTCAAAATCTGACGTTGTCAAGCCTCTTCAGTGAACCTTAGTTCTACCATCATCGGCTTTCCTAGTCATTTTTTTGAAATTGTTCGAGTATTCCGATTCAGAAGTTAGTTAAGTATTACTAACAAGAAAAGAAGAGCTTGTCTTCCACTCTTTATTAGATTATTTCCAAGAACGTCCTTTTATTTCAAATGCTGATTTTGTCGAGTTGACTCATTTGAGTCAGGCTAGTGCAAGACGCTATTTATCTCGATTTGTTTCTTATGGATTGCTTGATTTTACGGGCTCAACCAGGGATCGTCGGTATAGTCTCCGATGAGAATCCGCTCAAAAACCGCTCATTTTTTACTTGTGAAAATGAACGGTTTTTTGACCATGTTTCTAATTAGTATCAGGGGAGGGTTTTACCTGCTGCAAGGTAAATTTCATACCATTCTTTGCGACTGAGGGTTAGGTTAGTGGCTTGGGTCGCTTCGAGTATTCGTTGGGGTTGTGTTGTACCAATGATGGCTTGCATTTTAGCTGGGTAGCGAAGGACCCAGGCGATGGCAATGGCAGAAGGAGTTGTCTGGTAATGATTAGCCAATCGGTTAAGGACTTGGTTGAGTTTTTCAAACTTAGGATCTCCCACAAAAACTCCTTGGAAATAGCCATGTTGAAGGACTGACCAAGCTTGGATTACCATGTCGTGAGTTCGAGCGTATTCAAAGATACTGCTAGTTACAGAGCTTGAGAGGGCTTGCTCCATGTTCACATGAAATCCTGCATCAAATTCTGGAGCAAAAGCGGCACTCAGTTGTAGCTGGTTAATTGCGAGTGGTTGGGAAACCGCTGTTTTGAGGAGTTCAATCATCATCGGATTTTGATTGGAGACCCCAAAATGACGAACTTTGCCTGTTTTTTCTAAGTGATCAAAAGCTTCCGCAACTTCCTCTGGTTCCATCAGAACATCTGGTCTGTGGAGAAGGAGGCTATTCAGCTGGTCGATGTGTAGTCGTTGGAGAATCCCTTCTACTGAATTGAGAATGTGTTCTTTGGAGAAGTCAAAGTAGGTAAAGTCCTCAATGCGGATGCCACATTTGGACTGAATCCACATTTGATTTCTGAGATCGGGTCTGTTTTTCAAGACTTGCCCAAGTATTTCTTCAGAGCGACCTCCTCCGTAGATATCTGCTAGGTCAAAGGTATTGATGCCGACAGAAAGAGCGGTTTCAATTAATTCCTCAACTTGTAAAGGGGACAGGTTTTTAATGCGCATTAAACCAAGGACAATACTGGATAATTTGGTTTTTTCTTGGGCGAATTCAATGGTTTTCATTTCGATAATCCTTTCAAATTATTAGAAAGCGATTTCATTATATACGGATTTAGGAATAAAGTAAAGGTTATTTGAGAGGGGACTCCTCTTGCATCCTTCCGTTAACCGCAAACTATCCTTCCGGAAACAAGGTATCCTTCCGCTGTGGTATAATTTTAATTGAGACTAAGGAGGGACTGATGTTTTTAAGTGTTAAAGAGTTAGCAATTCGTTGGGGAATTTCCGAAAGAAGAGTTAGAGAATTGGCCTCTTTAGGAAAGATTCCAGGTGCCTTTCAAGAGGGGCGATTTTGGAGATTTCCAGCAGGAGTGAAAAAACCATCGGATAGCCGTTTCAAAAAAACGGAGAGTCTGTTATCATCAATTGAAGAGAAAAAGGCCCATTTAGATACCTTAAGACCCTTAACTTCTGGTGAAGTTCAACGATTGAATGAAGAATTTACGATAGAGTATACTTACAATTCAAATGCAATTGAGGGGAATACTTTAACATTGAAAGAGACAGCACTAGTCCTTCAGGGGCTAACAATTGATCAGAAACCTTTGAAGGATCATTTGGAAGTGATTGGTCATCGTGAAGCTTTTGAATTTGTTCAATCCTTGGTTTCGGATGAGATTGCACTAACGGAAAATGTCATTCAGGATATACATTATCTGGTTCTCTCTGATAAAAAAGAGGACCGAGGCATTTACCGTCGAGTACCCGTTCAAATTATTGGAGCAAGTAATGAACCTGCGCAGCCCTATATGATTCGTCCTCTTATGGAAGCATTATTATTGGATTATCAGAAATCGAATGAGCCCATTGTCAGCAAATTGGCACGTTTTCATATTGAGTTTGAGAGCATACATCCTTTTATTGATGGAAATGGTCGTACTGGTCGCTTATTGGTGAATTTAGAATTAATGAAAGCAGGCTATCCACCAATTGATATTAAATTTAGTGATCGTTTAAAGTATTACCAAGCCTTTGAAGACTATCATCTAAAAGGGAGTTTGTCGACAATGGAAGATTTGTTTGCTGGTTATTTAAACGAGAGACTGGATCGATACATTAAAATTTTAGAGATGGCTGAATCTTCCTCTAACTAAAAAAATCCTCAGGCTTCAAAAAAGCTTGAGGATTTTTAAGGTTATTCTGATTTGATTTCAATCTTTTTGATGGTCACAGCTTCGGTAGGTTTATCCTTGTCATCGGTTTCCACTGCTGCGATTTTATCAACGATGTCCATGCCTTCTGTGACTTGACCGAAGACGGTATAAGAGCCGTCGAGGTTGGGATTCCCGCCGTTTTTGTAGGCTTGGATGATTTTACTGTGGTAGGTTGTTGGATCTAGTCTGCTGGAGATGTCTTGGGTATTTTGATTGATAAAGAATTGGCTGCCGTTGGTATCGGGGCCAGCATTGGCCATGGAGACGGCACCTCGGAGGTTGTAGAGATAGGGACTGATTTCATTGGCGAAGCCTGTACCAGGGTCTTTTTCACGGTCCTTGCCAGCCCAGATGGATTCCCCTCCGCTACCATCTCCTTTGGGATCACCGGTTTGGATCATGAAGTCTTTGATGACCCGGTGGAAGGTGAGTCCGTCATAGTAGCCTTCTTTGGCATGAGTTAGAAAATTCTCGACTGCTAATGGGGCATACTCGGGGAAGAGCTTCATGGTGATGTCCCCCTGGCTGGTTTTAAGGGTAACCACGGCTTCATTTTTAGCGGCTTTGTTGGTGAGCTGTGGGAAGTCTACATCTGGATTCTTAAGAACTTCTTGTAGTTGGGCACTCAAACTCAATTCTTGTTTGGGTTGGTTATTATAGATGATGAATGCTAGGGCTGCTGCACTGATAACCAGGAGAGCTGTGATTAGTTTTTTCATGCGCTGGATTCCTTTCATGTTCTTTGCCCATTATAGCGAATACAGGGTATAGTTTCAAGCTTTTTGAGGTCTATCTGTGGTATACTAAGGTGGAATGGAGGATTATATGATGATCGAATCTCTAGGCCAAGTCATGGTCTATGTGAATGATATTGCTGGCGCTGCCAAGTTTTGGAAGGAGCAAGTTGGCTTCGAATTAGTAGAGCGTCAAGAAAATATGGGCATGGTGTCTTATTTAGTAGCGCCAAAGAAAGATAGCCAGGTGAAGATTGTCCTTCAGGACAAGGCCAAGGTAGCTGAATTGAGCCCGGAGTTGGATTTGGCGACACCATCCTTTTTGATGGAAACTTCTGACCTGGATGGTACCTACCAATATATGCTAGATATGGGCGTATTGGTCATGCCAATAGTAGACTTAGGCTTTATGCGGGTCTTTAATTTTTCCGATTTAGAAGAAAATTATTTTGCAATTCGTGAGGTGAAAAAATGATTAAAGGGATTGAAGTTTATTTAGTAACAGATGGGGATGGCCAAGAGGCTGTTGAGTTTTACAAGGGCGTGTTAGGTGCTGAGCTTGCGAGCTTGACACTCTGGGGCGATGCCATTCCTGATGTAGCGGAAGAGCATAAGGATTTGGTCTTGAATGCGCAACTGGTGGTGGACGGGATTCGTCTGCAAATCTCTGACGAAAGTCCGGAATATACCTACAATCCAGGTCGCAACGTGGTTCCAACCCTTATTGTAGACTCTGCGGAAGCTGCTCAAAAGCTCTACGATGCCCTTAAAGAAGAGGCACAGGAAGTGACACTGGAATTGCAAGAAACCTTCTGGTCACCAGCTTATGCCAACCTAATTGATAAATACGGTATTAACTGGCAGATTTCTGCAGAAGTTGAGGCTTAATATGGTTAGTCTCGCTGAACGTTATGCCGATTATCCGGTCCAGCCCTTTATCTCGGAGCAACAAGCTCAAGACCATGCTAGCGGCCAGGTAGCGCCAGCGGTACCTCGTAAGAATATGGAACCCCTCGAGGGAGATATTTTGGCTGGTGATGTCATTTTACTCTGGCGGATTGCCTTGGGAACTTTCACGACAGAATCTGTTTTTCCAAAGTATTTTGAATACACTTATGGAATCGATGCACCTCGGAACTTGAAAGATTTGGAGGAACGGGACCTGGTTCGTAAGCAAAGTGCGCGTGAATCCTTGGCTCATATTAATGCTGGGCAGAAGAAATCGATTCTAAAAAACCAAGGTGTTAAAGGTTTTTCTAAAATGAAAGCGGCTGAACTGGATCAGGCACTTCTGAGCCAGGTAGACGAATCTGCCTTGGAAGCCAGTTTTGACATTCGTGGCTATGTTTTGACACCAGAGGGCCAGGCCCTGTTTGAACTACATCCTCAGGTATTAGATCGTCACCCTAAGAAGATGTAGGGAAGAGTGAGGTAGATATGAAAAAGAAATTTTATAAGGTCATGTTTGGAACTCTGCTCACAGGAGTTGGATTTTGGTTGGGCTATCAATTGGCGGCAATGGTAGCTCAGATTCCATCCCAGTCAATGTTTGAAAATGAATTTGTAAATTTCGGTTTCATCTACCTCCTTTTCTTTTTCCTTTTTCTTGTGGCTATCTTTATCCATGAATTGGGACACTATATTGGTGGTCGCTTGTCTAGGTATCGTTTGATTTCCTTTCGTGTGGGAAGTTGGGTCTTAGTCCGCTGGGATGAAGGCTTGTTTTGGAAACGATTTACTCTTCACGGCACTTTGGGACAATGTTTGATGGCACCGCCAAGTTCAGATTCTAATCAAGTTCCAGTTCTTCTCTACAATCTTGGCGGACCTTTGATCAATCTTCTGTTTGCTCCCTTGATTGTTCTAGGGCTAAAGATGGACCCATCATGGTGGAGTCTCTCCCTCTTCTTATTTGGAGGGCTTAATCTGCTACTCTCTCTAGGTAATGGAATCCCTTTTAAAGGAAAAATTATCTCTAATGATGGGATGAATGCTTGGGAATTGTATCATAGCCCCGCTGCACGAGAGGCCTTTGTCAAACAGATGCTAATAACAGAAGGACTAACGAGAGGTCGTCGGTTAAAAGATTTACCGGTAGAATTGTTTCATTTGAAGAGTCCAGTAGAGGAGGGGAACTCTTTTGTTTCGATGATGAACTATTATTGGGCTTCTTACCTTCTGGATAAAGGGGCTTATAGGGAAGGAAGAGGAATTTTAGATAAGTTAGTACTTCCTAGCGGAACCTTGCCAGGTCTTCTGAAAATCTTTAGCCGATTAGCCTTATTATCTCTAGAACTCCTCGAAAATCCTAGTCAGGTTGATCTATCTATTTTAGGAGAGAAAGAAACCAAGCAAGTGCTAAAAGCTATGAAGGATTATCCGTCTATACTTTCGATCCAGTATTCCATTGCCCGTCTTCGAAATCAGGATCAAGCAGAGGCAGATGCCATTCGTCATCAACTTGAGAAAGTGATCCAGACCTATCCGACCAAGGCTGATATTGAGATGGCGTTGGAGGATGTGGACATGGTTGATCGAATTGCGGCTGGGGAAGATGTTGCGAGCCTATTTTCATAAGAAAAATCAAGGTGGAAACGGAGGTTTTCATCTTGTTTTTTAGAATAGTGTGGTAGAATTATCTTGAGTAATGAAAATAACAGGTCTATAGATCCGATAGTGTTTCTTTCAATATTCAGTTTAGGAGGAGTGCTGATGAAAAAGGTGATGAAAATTCCAAGCTATTTAAAATTAGTTTGTGTTGGGATGTCTACTATAGTGCTACCAACTTTTTTTCAGAATCAAGATATTCCGAGGATTAAAACAGATAAACTAACTGCAGGTCAGCGAGTTCAATTAGACTATTTACGCTCTTTAAATGAAATCAAGAAGGAGGCGGTCTCTTTTGACTACAAACAAGAATGATTTAGAAAAAGTAGACGACCTTGTTGATTTGGTAGAGAAGTTACCTGATGAAGAAAGACAGATTGTTTTACAAAAATTAGAAATATATCAGGGAGATTTACCTCATCCTGAAATCTTAGAAGGCTACAATAATTTATTTCCAGAAGCTGCAAAACTGATCATCGAGAATGGGGTAGCAGAATCGGAACATAGAAGAAAAATGGAAGAGAAATATCTTTCTGGAAATATTGCAGCTCATAAGTTCGGTCAAGTGTTAGGTTTCATTGTAGCATTGTTAATTATTGCTTGTGGAACCTTTTTGATATTTACGGGTCATTCTATTGCAGGTTCTATTATGACTGGAACGACTGCTCTAGGTGTTATACTCTTTTAGTTTATCTTTTATTACTGTGTTAGCTCGTCTTGCCGTACTTTAGTACTGCCTGCGACTCGCTGCCTTGTACTAAAAGCAAACTAAAACTCCAAGCAGGCTTCGCCTGCTAACTCATGACAGAAAATTAGTTCAGGTATATAATAAAGATGAGCAATA
>NZ_JADPMS010000026.1:0-28951 GCF_015686645.1 Streptococcus sp. NLN76
TGGACGACTGCGTAAACCAATTGAAACGGTATTTTCGAGTTTAGAGCAGTTTGGGATTGAGGATTTAAGATGCAGGAATCTCTATGCTTTAAAATTTAAAGTAGAGGCCATCCTATTAACTTATTCCATATTACTTCATCAAAGCCAGATCGAAAATGGTTTCAGTCTAAAATATTCACTTGCTTACCCTTAAATCAACTAGCACAACGGGTGAAGTTTACATGTGTTCAATCTTTTCGAAGAGCTCAAGACTCATTTCCTCCCAATAGCCAATATTTGTGTAGGAATGGGTTAAGTTTGTGTATAGGTTTTTGATAACTATTTCAATAGAATGAGAATAGGAAATTGTCGGTATTCGAAACAAGAAGTACACATGAAAAGAGGAGCGACTATATGGTCTATACAAAAGAAATTTTAGAAGAATGGTTAGCGGATATTCGTGAACTAACCAAGGATCATCCAAGTTGGGGGCGGGTATTTGAGTCTTGTTACAGTGATACCCTTGAGAAAACCATTCGGATTTTGGAGGATGGCACAACTTTTATCGTGACAGGGGATATTCCAGCTATGTGGTTGCGGGATTCGACAGCTCAGGTCAAGCCCTTTTTAGGGTTAGCCAAGAGGGATCCGAAGTTGCGTCAGATGATTGCAGGTCTAATTCAAAGGCAGATGGAATTTATTCTTTTAGATCCCTATGCCAATGCTTTTAATCAGGAAGCAAATGGGCAGGGGCATCAATTGGATCAGACTGAGATGAGTCCTTGGATTTGGGAGCGCAAGTATGAAGTCGATTCGCTTTGTTATCCGATACAGTTGGCCTATTTATTCTGGAAGGTAACAGGCGAGACGAGTCATTTGAATCAGACTTTTTATCAGGCGGTTGAAAACATCGTCAACCTTTGGATTTTAGAGCAGAGGCATGACCAGTCTCCGTATCGGTTTGAACGAGACACGGATCGAGTAGAAGATACCTTGTCTCCTGGTGGTCAGGGGCCTGCTTGTTCTTATACAGGGATGACTTGGTCAGGTTTTCGGCCAAGTGATGATGCCTGTGTTTACCCTTATTTAATTCCATCAAATATGTTTGCGTCCGTTGTGCTGGGCTATCTGGGAGAGATTTTGGAGGAATTTCCAAGTCGAAATCAGAATTCCCTTGCTGAAAAAGTAGCTCACCTAGCTAGAGATATTATCGGTGGTATTTATGCTTATGGAATCACAAAAAATAAGGCTGGGGAGCCTATTTTCGCCTATGAGGTCGATGGGTTAGGCAACCAGTCCATTATGGATGATCCGAATGTTCCCAGTCTGTTAGCTGCACCATATCTTGGTTTTTGTGACAAGAATCATCCCATCTATCTCGCGACGCGGAGAACCATCTTGAGTCCTGAAAATCCCTACTTTTATGAAGGTGAATGGGCTTCAGGACTGGGGTCGACTCATACTTTTGAGTCTTACATTTGGCCCATTGCCCTGGCTATACAAGGGTTAACAACTGAGGACCGAGATGAGAAGGAAAGGTTATTGAATCTGATGGTTGCCTGTGATGGTGGTACCGGATTTATGCATGAATCTTTCCATGTTGACAATCCAACTCTCTATTCAAGAGAATGGTTTTCATGGGCTAATATGATGTTTTGTGAATTGGTTTTAGATTATTATCAGGTGGAGTAGGAGGTTCGTTCGGATGAGAGAAACGGTGCATATTGTTTCACATAGTCATTGGGATCGGGAATGGTATCTTCCTTGGGAAGCGCATCGCATGCGCTTGGTGGAATTGTTCGATGATTTGTTGGAGCTCTTTGAAAGTGACCCAGAATTTAAGAGTTTTCATTTAGATGGTCAAACCATTGTGTTAGATGATTATTTGGAAATTCGTCCCCAGAATCGGGAGAGGCTTCAGCGATACATTGATGAAGGACGTTTGGTAGTTGGTCCTTTCTATATCTTACAAGACGATTTTTTAATCTCCAGTGAAGCCAATGTTCGTAACAGCTTAATCGGACATTTGGAAAGTCAGAAATGGGGGCGGGCTCCTAAAGTCGGTTATTTTCCTGACACCTTTGGGAACATGGGGCAAGCTCCTCAGCTCTTGCAGCAATCTGGTATTGAAGTGGCCTTTTTTGGCCGTGGTGTTAAGCCAGTTGGTTTTGCCAATGAAGTTCTTAGCGATGAAGCCTTTCAGTCTCCTTATTCAGAGATGATCTGGGAAGGAGCAGATGGCACCTCTGTTTTGGGAATTCTTTTTGCCAATTGGTACAGTAATGGCAATGAGATTCCTGTAGATTTGGAAGAAGCGCGTGTTTTTTGGGAGCAAAAATTAGAAGAAGTGAGAAAGTACGCTTCAACCTCACAGTATCTGTTGATGAATGGCTGTGACCATCAACCGGTCCAGAAAAATCTGAGTCAAGCCTTGGCTGTGGCTCGGAAATTGTATCCTGAGATTCGCTTTGTTCATTCGACTTTAGCAGAATACGTAGAAGCTGTACGAGCGGAACTACCCGCCAATCTTTCGACGGTTAAAGGCGAATTAACCAGTCAGGAAACAGATGGTTGGTATACTCTAGCCAATACAGCCTCTTCACGAATGTATCTCAAGCAGGCTTTTGACCAAGCGAGTCACTTGCTGGAGCAGGTGGTCGAACCCTTGGTTGTGATGACAGGAGATGAGGTTCCAAGGGACGAATTGCGCTATGCTTGGAAGTTGCTCTTACAAAATGCTCCCCATGACAGTATTTGTGGGTGTAGTGTTGACTCCGTTCATGCTGAAATGGAGACTCGTCTCCAAAAAGTTCAGCAGGTTGGCCAATTCTTAGCGCAACGAAGCTTGGATCGTTGGGAGTCAAAACTAGATAGTCAGAGTCTGCAAGGGTTGGCTTTTAGTGTTTTAAATCCAACTGCTTACACCCAATCCCAGGTTCTGGATGTAGAACTGGTCGTAGATGCGGCAGACTTTCGAGATGGTCAATTGGAAGCCCATTTCCAAGACATGGCAGACATCCAGCTTCCTCCGTTGGGACTTTATACGAGTCAGGGACAGGAGCTAGAGGCCCAGATTGAGGATTTGGGAGTAGCCTTCACCTATGACCTACCCAAAGATGCCTTCCGTTCGGCAAAGTTTGCTCGCAGGGTTCGGGTCCGTTTTGCCTTAGCCAATCAAGCTCCCTTTTCTTGGCAAACCTTTCAACTTTTGCCCAAAAAGGAAACATCTTCCCAGAACAAGAATGAAAAAATTCTTGAAAATCGCTATTATCGATTGGAGTTGGCGGATGGGGACTTGATCTTGGAGGATAAAAGGACTGGCGAGCGGTACCAACATTGGATGCGTTTTGAGGATTCGGGGGATGTCGGAAATGAATATGTGTTTAAGGCACCGGAGGGAGAGAAGTCTCTGCTGGGAAACTTGGTGGATTTTCAAGTGATTCATCAAGACCAGACTTACGCTCAGGCCCGGATGGTCCATCGCTTGCGGCTGCCCCTTGGTATGGAAGAGGGCCTCTTGGAGGAACAACAGAGACTGGTAGAATTTAAAGATCGCAAGTCCCAAAGAAGTCAGCAAGTGAGGGAGATGTATCTTGAGACCAGGATAACCTTATTCCAGGATAATCCACAAATCCGTTTTCAAACCAACTTTAAAAATGAGGTGAAGGATCATCGGCTTCGACTGGTGTTTGATTTAGGAATTCAAGCGGAAGAACACGAAGCGGATTCCATCTTTGAGCTGGTAAGACGGCCAAATCAACCTTCGGAAATGTGGGAAAATCCCTCCAATCCCCAACGCCATCGAACCTTTATTAGTATGGCAGATTCACAGACCTTCTATACCGTGTCCAGTAAGGGACTTCATGAATATGAAGTGTTGGATTCGGGTAAGATTGGCTTAACCCTCTTAAGGGCAGTTGGAGAAATGGGGGACTGGGGTTATTTTCCAACCCCGGATGCCCAGTGTTTGCGAGATTGGCAGGTGGAGTATGCCTTAGAGCTAGGAAGATTGGACCAGCGCTATGATTCTTACCAAAGAGCATTTGCATTTCAAGGAGCCTGCCTCACAAAACAGGTGACCAAACATTCGGGTAGTCTGCCACTTGTTTGGCAGAGTTTGCAACATCCAGCTTTAGACAATCCTCGGATAGCTGTAACGTCATTAAAAGTTGCAGAAGCCTCAGATCAGATTTTGCTCCGTTATTTTAATCTAAGCCATGAGTCAATTGATTTGGGGCAGGATGATGGTGAGTGGACAGATTTACTGGAGCAGCCCCTCTCAGAAGAAATGGGAATTTTGAGGGCTCAAGAAATACGAACACAGGTGGTTGGAAAACGATTGAAAGGTGATTGATATGGTAGTTGCATGTTTTGATATAGGTGGGACTGGCATTAAGGCAGCTCTCATAGATGGACAGAAGCTGTTGTGTAATCGGCAGGAATGGCCTACTCCTGAGAGTTTGCAACTCTTACTGGAGCAAATGAAGGATTTTATGCATGCTACAGAGTCCTTAGAAGCAATTTCACTTTCCATTCCAGGTGCAGTTGATTTGGAGACAGGTGTGATTCAGGGACTCAGTGCCATTCCCTATATCCATGGAGTTTCCTGGTATGAACTATTAGCAGAATATGCTTGTCCGGTTTATTTGGAAAATGATGCAAACTGTGTTGGCTTAAGCGAGTTAGCCTTAGATGGGGGTCTCTCGACCTTTGCCTGTGTTGTGGTAGGGACTGGAATTGGAGGTGCCCTCCTTGTGAATGGGCAATTGGTTCGAGGGGCTCGTGGTTTTGGTGGGGAATTTGGCTACATGTTAATCGATTCGGGTCAAGAACCCTTGAAAAATTGGTCCCAATTAGCGTCGACTGGAAGTTTGGTTCGGTCAGTTGCCAAGCAATATGGAGAAGCAGAAGAAAACTGGAACGGGAAAAAGATTTTTGACCAAGCGAGTCAGGGTGATGAGATTTGTAACAAAGCGATTGAGACCATGGCTAAAAATATAGCCATTGGCTGCCTGAATCTCTTTTATTTCTTTGAGCCTCAAGTGATTGTTTTTGGTGGTTCGATTAGCCAGAACCCGCTCTTTATAAAAGCGATTAGGCAACAGCTCCAACTCATTCAAGAAGAGTATCCAGAGGGATTTCCAGTTTTGCCTGAGATTCGAGCCTGTCATTACAAAGAAAATGCCAATCTGATGGGAGCCTATATGCGAACCCTGCAATAAGGAGAAAAGATGAACCTAAACATTCCTGAAGGACTTGTGCAGAGTCCAGAGCACATCCTTGAACTTTGTGAGCAACTACATTTAGATGTCGACCTCGAATTGGTGCTGTCTGGAAATGACTCCCTACGGATTTCTGGAAATCAAGGGCGTTATCAGATAGAGGCTCCTAAAGAACACATGCTTTACCGTGGCCTCCTGACTTTAGCGAGTCAGCTTCAACAGGGGTCTAGCCAGGTAGAACTTGAGGAAACTCCTGTTTATCAGTATTTAGGGGCCATGTTTGATTGTTCCCGAAATGCGGTTCTAACTGTGGCCTCCTGTAAAAAGATGATTCAATATTTGGCTTTGATGGGTTACAATCAGTTTCAACTGTATATGGAGGACACCTATCAACTCTCAGATCAACCTTATTTTGGTTATTTCCGTGGAGCCTACACGCCAGCGGAATTAACGGAGATTGAAGACGAATGTCATCGCTATGGAATGGAATTTGTTCCTTGTATCCAAACCCTGGCCCATCTACATGGTTATCTAAAGTGGAACCTTTCCTCTATCCAATCGATTCGTGACATTGAAAATATTTTACTGGTAGGGGCAGAGGAGTCCTATAAGCTTATTGAGAAGATGTTTCAAGCCCTCAGTTCTCTAACAACCCGTAAAATCAATATAGGCATGGATGAAGCCCATCTGCTTGGCTTGGGACGGTATTTGATTGAGCATGGATTCCAGAACCGCAGTCTGCTCATGTGTCAGCACCTAGAACGGGTTTTGGATCTTGCAGATGCCTATGGTTTTGAATGCAGCATGTGGAGTGATATGTTCTTTCAACTTCTTTCCACTCAAATGAATTATACGGGAAAATTAGAAATGGATGAGGCTGTCAAGAAGAAGATAGATGGCTTGAAAAAGCGCGTGAAGCTCATCTACTGGGATTACTATCAAACCACCTCTGACAGTTACAGCGAAAAACTTCAAGCTCATCTGCCCCTGGGGACAGACCTTGCCTTCGCCAGTGGAGCTTGGAAGTGGACTGGTTTCACTCCCGATAATCGCTTCAGTCTTCTCATTGCAGGTCAAGCCCATGAGGCTTGTCAAAAGTTTGGAGTCCAAGAGGTCACCATTACGGCGTGGGGAGATAATGGAGCAGAAGCGGCTAGCTTTTCCATTCTGCCTAGTCTCTTAGCCTGGGCAGAATGGAATTACCGTGGGCACACAGAGCAGCTGGCCAGTCATTTTGTTCAGTTAACAGACCTGTCTTTAGAGGATTTTCTCCTCTTGGATACCCCCAACCAAACACCGAGTCACCCAGGACAGGAACACCATAGTTTCAACCCGAGTCGCTACCTGCTCTATCAGGATGTCTTGTGCCCTCTCTTACTAGCTCATACAGATGCAGAAGCAGATTCTCTGTACTTTGACTCTCTGGTTCCAAAGTTGGAACACCTAACTAAGAGTGCCCATGACCTGGCCTATCTATTTGATACCCAGGCTAAACTTTGCCGTTTGTTGGCAAGAAAAACGAGGGTTACACACGTCTTGCGACAAGCTTATGAAAGCCAGAATCTCCAGCTATTAGAGCAACAAATGTCTGAACTCGAACAGTTGAAACAGGATTTAAAGGAGTTCCATCAGGTAGTGAGCCAGCAGTGGATGCAGGAAAACAAAATCTTTGGTTTAGATACCCTAGATTTACGTTTGGGAGGACTAGCAGCTCGGATTCAACGGGCACAGAACAGACTCCAAGATTATGTGTCAGGAAACCTGGACAAATTAGAAGAGCTGGAAGAGGAAATCTTGCCATTTGATGATTTCTATGCCGAAGAAGGTTTTAAGGCTACCTCAGCCAACCAGTGGCATACCCTAGTGACCGCCTCAACCTTCTATACAACTTAAGCAAAATAGTAAGAACTATAATTTGTAGAATTTTCGCTATAATATGGCAATTCACAGAGCTGGGCTAAGAGAGTAGACTAAAGAGGAAGGAAGAAGATGTTTGATAGAAAGGAGTTTTTATGAAGGATTTGCTGAAAAATCTGAAGCAGAATGCCATATTTTTCCTGATGGTTTTGCCAGGTGTCCTCTGGTTGATTCTTTTCTTCTATATTCCTGTTTTAGGGAATGTGATTGCCTTTAAGGATTATCGGCATACTGGTGAAGGTTTTATTGACAGTGTCCTGAAAAGTGAATGGATCGGTTTGGACAACTTTAAATTTCTCTTCCAGTCCTCAGATGCTTACATCATTACCAGAAATACCCTCTTGTATAATCTTGGTTTTATTCTTTTAGGTCTGATTTTTGCAGTGGGAATTGCCATTATCTTTTCAGAAATGCGGTCTAAGAGATTGGTCAAGCTTTACCAGACCACGACCCTTTTTCCTTATTTTCTGTCTTGGGTCATCATTTCATTCTTTGTCTATGCTTTTTTGAGCCCAGACAAGGGTTTGTTTAATAACCTCTTGGTAGATATGGGAATGGAGCCAATTCAATGGTACAGCAGTCCAGGTTACTGGCCTTTTATCCTCTTGTTTTTAGGAATTTGGAAGGGGTTGGGTTACAACAGTATTATTTACTATGCGACCATAATGGGGATTGATCCCAGTTATTATGAGGCTGCAATTGTGGATGGAGCCAGCAAGTGGCAACGAATTCGGTATGTTACCATTCCGCAACTATTGCCTTTAGTGACGATTTTGACGATTTTAGCAGTCGGAAATATTTTTCGGGCGGATTTCGGCTTGTTCTACCAAATTCCGAAGAATTCAGGTCCCCTCTTTAATGTGACCCAAGTTTTGGATACCTATGTCTATCGTGGTATTGCTGGGACTGGAGATATTGGGATGGCGATTGCAGCAGGACTCTATCAATCCATTGTGGGATGCTTCTTGGTGGTTTCCACCAATTTGATTGTTCGGCGTTTCGATAAAGAATCGGCCTTGTTCTAGGAGGAAACTATGAAAGAAAAAAAAGAAATTACATCTGTTTCCATCCACTCCTTTAGTAAAAAGACGGATTTGTTCTTTTCGATTTTGTTGGGGATTTTTGCCCTGTCGTGCATGCTGCCCTTCCTTTTTGTGATTATCATTTCCTTAACGGATGAAACAAGTTTGGCCATTAATGGATATTCTTTTTGGCCAGAGCAGTGGAGTTTAGCAGGGTATCAATACCTTTTCCAATTAAAGGATCAGATTTTTCAAGCCCTCTTTATTACTTTTTTTGTAACCATTGTAGGAACAAGCCTGAATGTCTTTTTCACAGTGCTCTATGCTTATGCTATTTCCAGAAATAGTTTTAAGTACAGACGATTTTTTACACTGATGGCCCTTTTCACCATGTTGTTTAGTGCAGGGACCATCCCGACTTATATTGTCATGACCTCGCTGTTAAATTTAAAGGATAGTGTGGCAGCTTTAATCTTCCCGATGCTTCTATCTCCCTTTAATATCATGGTCATGCGTTCCTTTTTCCGAAAAACGATTTCGGAATCTATTATTGAATCGGCTCGGATTGATGGTGCCAGTGAATTTCGGATTTTTTTCCAGATCTGTTTGCCTTTAACACTACCAGGAATTGCGACCATTGCCCTATTTACGGCTTTGGCATTCTGGAATGATTGGTACAATGCACTCCTGTATATCCAGAGTGACAACCTCTATCCCTTGCAATACCTATTGATGAAGATCCAAGCCAATATACAGTATCTATCCGAAAATGCAGCAGCAGCGGCCACAGTCTCTTCCGCAGTATCAGGGACTCTACCTAAGGAAGCAACACGGATGGCCATTGTGGTTGTATCGACCCTCCCTATTGCCTGCCTCTACCCATTTTTCCAACGGTATTTTGTAAAAGGATTAACCATTGGTGGAGTAAAGGAGTAAATGAAAAAAGAAAGGATGATCTCTATGAAAACGTGGAAGAAAATGGCATTATCTTGTCTAGCCTTAGCCTCGGTAGCTGGTTTGGCAGCTTGTGGTTCCTTGACAGGAAATCAGTCTAATGAAAAAAGTGCCAGTGGCAAAGATGGAGTAACCGATATCCTCATGTATCAAATAGGTGATGCACCAAAGAACTTAGATGTGCTTCTTGAAAACGCTAATAAAATTCTTGAAAAGGAAGCTGGAGCCCACTTGGATATCAAATACATTTCTTGGGGTGACTACAAGGATAAAATGGCCATCATTACCTCATCTGGAGAAGAATTTGATATTGCCTTCGCGGACAGCCCAACCTATTTGACCAACGCTCAAAAAGGTGCTTACGTGGACCTCACTGACCTCTACAAGAAAGAAGGAAAGGCCCTCTATGACGCACTCGATCCAGCTTATATCAAGGGGACAACCATTGATGGAAAAATTTACTCTGTACCAGTTTTTGGAAATGTAGCTAGTCAACAAATGCTATCCTTTAACCAAGACTTGGTTGACAAGTATGGTTTTGATATTTCCAAGGTGGATAGCTACGATGATTTGGAACCCATGTTGGCTACAATCAAGGAAAAAGAAAAAGATGTGACACCCTTAGCTTGGATTAAGTCCAGCAAGCCCTCAACCGATGGTCTAGAGTTCCCAGCAGGAAATGAACTACCTTTTGCGGTTGACTTGCAAGGGGATGCCAAAAAAATTGTGAATCCTTTCCAAGTAGATCGTCGAATGGAAGATCTTCGGACAATTCATAAATACTACAAGGAAGGATACATTCTTTCCGATGCAGCGACAACAGATGCGACTTTTAACTTGGATGTAGCAAACTGGTTTGTGCGCGAAGAAACCCAAGGTCCTGCAGACTATGGTGATAGTCTTCTTTCAACTGTGGCTGGGTATCCAATTACATCTCAAGCCATTACAACTGCCTATAAGACCAATGGTTCCACACAAGTAGCCAATTTTGTTATTTCCAAAACTTCAAAAAATAAAGAAAAGGCTATGGAAGTCTTAACCTTGATGAACACCAATCCAGAGCTCCTCAATGGTTTGGTCTTTGGTCCAGAAGGAGTTAACTGGGAAAAGGATCCAAGTGCCGAAAATCGTATTAAACTCTTGGATGGTTACATGAATGATACACGGATGTCAGCATGGAACACTGGTAATAGCCAAATTCTCTATATCACTGATAAGGTAACCGATAAGGATATTGAGAAATCTAAGGAATTGCTTGCTAGTGCGCAAGAATCTCCACTTCTTGGTTTCAACTTTAATGCCGATGCCGTTAAAACTGAAATTACCAGCATTCAAAATATTATGAGTCAATATGCAGCCAGCATCAATACTGGTACCGTTGACCCAGATCAGGCTGTTCCAGAAATGATCAAGAAGTTGGAGTCCGAACCATCCTATCAAAAAGTTATGGATGAGATGCAAAAACAATATGATGCTTTCCTAGCTGAAAAATAGGGGATATAGTCCCAGACAGCAAGAAACTGCAGATTGGTCTTGTATAGTCTTTTAGTTTGCTTTTAGTACAAGGCAGCGAGTCGCAGACAGTACTGAAGTACGGCAAGACGAGCTAACACAGTAATAAAAGATAAACTAAAAGAGTATGACGGACTAGCCTTTGTGTGGGGAATAAGTCGCTATTGTTTTTAATGGGTTAGAGGAGGAGCTTGGATATTTTCCTGCCTCCTCTTTCTATTTGTTGTCGAGAGGTTTCTGATCTTTTGGACAATAGCCAGATTCCTTGAAAGAGAAAGCGGAATTTGAAGGTTCGTTAAACGCTTACAAAAACAACGGTATTTTGGTAAAATAGAGATAAGGAGAGGTTATCATGTTAAAGTGGATGGATTCTTTTTTCAACTTGGCTTTCTTCCTGATGAAAGTCAGTGCTCTCTATTTTGTATTAGTCTTGTCCGGAGGATTTTTTCTGGGTTTCTCACCGGCTAATGCGACCCTCTTGCAACTCTATGATGCCTATGGTTGGGATGGGAAACAGTATCATTTTGGCCAAGCATTTCAGATTTTTAAGAATCATTTCCGTTTTCATAATGCTTGTTTGGCCATTTTACTAGCTGTATCGGTCTTTTTGTTTAGTGGCATATGGTTGCTGCTGCAATTTCCGCCGTCCCTGTTGCAGCAAGTGGTACTGATCACCAATTTTTTAGGCCTTTGTTTTGTTCTAGCTCTGTATGCTCTTTTTCTAAAGTTAGCGACCCATTTCCGTTTTCCACTATTCCTCGGGCTGAAACTTGCGACAATTGCCCTCTTTCTGGATTGGAAAGGTCCTCTACTCTTTTTAGCCGGCAGCCTAATTTGCTTGGTGCTAACCTTTAAGCTCCCCCTCTTGTTATTCTTCTTTTTACCATGTTTGTGGTTGTTCTTTGTCTATGATGTGTTTCATCCTCTTTTTCAAAAAGTTGAAAGGGGCTATTTATGAAACCCTTGTTTTTTCATCGATTACTAAAGAGCTACTCTGTTCTCGTCATAGGAATTATTATCTTTTTTACCGCTATCTTATCCTACAGTACCTGGCTGCAATATGAACAAAGTCGCTTGGGATTGCAACAAGAAGTTGCCGATATTTTAAAGGTCGAGCTAGATGATTATCAAGGCCGTGTTGGCAATTATTTGGCAGATTATCTAACGGATAGCAAGCACTTGGAGGCCTATTACCGGTATTTTCAAGAAAGCCCATCCCAGTACCAGTCTTGGTTACTGGATCAAAATCGGAACTCATCAGAAGATATTTCTCTACAGGATGCGATTCGAACCCTCTATCTTTATTATCCCTTTGTTAAAGGACTAGATTTGGTACCTGTTGAAGGGGATACAGTATTTGTCTCCAACCAGGATCATAAATCTGGAAGGAAGCTTGCTTTGGAAAACTACCAGGCACCGGAAAATAGTCTGACATTGACCTTGCTGTCACCAGTTACAACAGAGGGGATGGCAACTGTTTATGTAACGGTTGATCAGCAGCTCCTGGATGATGTTGTTCTGGGGAGAAGTAGCGAGGGGTTGCGAGTCCGAGTTCAAGATTCCTTAGATCGATTGGTCTATCAATATGGTCGGGAAGGGCAGAGTTTATTTCAGACCCGCCGAAGCAGTGGTGATTTGGAGATCTCAGTCGCCTTTCTTAAAAGTGCTGCCTTGACTGAAATGGGTTCCCTGATTGCCGTTATTCTATTTGGTGGATTGTTCCTTGCAAGTATTTTGCTTTGGTTCCTACGTCGAGTCTTTCGACAATATGAAATTCAAGTAGAAGATATTGTAACTAGTATCCAAGCCATTGCCTCTAGTGAGGAGGATTTGCGCATCCGAACCGATAATAAACAGCAAGAGATGCTTATGATTGCTTCCGAAATTAATGAGATGTTGGATAGTCGAGACCAACACACGCAAGCCATTTATCGGCTCCAACTAGCTCAGAAAGATGCCAATATGAGGGCCTTACAGGCCCAAATCAATCCGCATTTTCTTTATAACACGTTGGAGTTTTTCCGCATGTATGCAGTCAGCAAGGAGATGGAAGAACTCGGGGATCTGATCTATGAATTTTCCAGTTTACTCAGGGGAAATGTTTCACCTACTCCCTGGACAAGCGTGGCGGACGAAATAGCCTTTTGTGAGAAACATAGTTATATTTGCCAGATGCGTTATCCCAAGTCCATTGCCTATGCCTTCCAAATTGAGGCAGGTTGTGAGAATTTGAAAATTCCTCGTTTCACACTCCAACCTCTGGTGGAGAATTATTTTGTACATGGATTGGATTTGCGCAGACGAGACAATGCCTTAAGCTTGAAGGCAAGTAAAGAGGGGCAGAGTCTGATTTTATCTGTACGAGACAACGGAAAGGGGATGTCGGGAGATACCCTGGCGGTATACCAAGATCTTTTTAGTAAACGTCAACTGAGCCAAGAAAACCGGTTACGGTCAATTGGCTTGATCAATGTCCATGAGCGGCTTCTTCTTTCATTTGGAGATCGCTATCAGATGGAACTTGGGTCAGAACTGAATCAAGGAACCTGGTTCAAAATCCAGATTGACCAAGTCTTTGAAGAAGGAGGTCAGAATGCGTAAAATGATGGTCGTAGATGACGAGTATATGATTTTAGAAGGTATGAGGCACCTTCTACCTTATGAGGACTACCAGATTGAGATTGTTTATACAGCAGATAGTGCCGAGCAAGCTTTGGCCTACATGGAAGAAAATCCAGTCGATATCGTTTTAACAGATGTTACCATGCCGGGGCTATCTGGTCTGGAAATGATTCAACTCATGAAGAGAACCTATCCCCAGATTCACGTCATCATCATGTCGGGTTACCAGGAATTCGAATATGCCCGCCAGGCTGTCTCTTTAGGAGCTTTGGACTATCTGGTGAAGCCTATTAATAAAAAAGAATTGGCTAGGATCCTACAAACGTTACCAGAAACGCAAAGGGAATCTGAGACCGCTGCCTCAAAGCAGTTTTTGGCTGGAATATTATCACCCGAAGATTTGTTAGAAGCCGAAAATCCTCGATGGTTTGTCGCTAACCCACAGCCCCTTGGAAATTACTATGCTCGAGAGAAAACGATTTTTCATCGGGTTTATTATCTCCAATTGTTAGGAGAGGAAGAGTTTTCAGCTTTGTACAGGGAAGTTGTGACGCCATCAAGTACGCTAGAAATTTTAGTGGATCATTTTCAACGATTTCTCTTTTATGGGGGCTTGGGACAAGGAGCAGACTTTGATTCGCAATTTTATTACCAGTCTTTTGAAGGTTTAATTGAAGCTGGACAGGTTCTAGAGATTTTACAATTGGTACCGGATTTAAAGAAAGCACTGGAGGCTTCTTGCCCACCCTTATATGTGACCAAGCAATTTGTAAAGAACATTGTTTCGGATGTGTTTCATTACTTTCGCCAAACCCATCATCACCGCTTAGAGTCCTTTTATGAGGGGGTGGAATCGAGTGAGAAACTGGATCAGCTCTTAGAAATTTTTATTAAAAAAATAAGGGATTTGGTTCAAACTTCAGGCTACAGCCAACATGTAGGTGAGGTTATTTTGCTGATTCAAGAGCAATATGCTCAGGAGTTGTCATTGAAGGAGGTCAGTGCTCGTTTCTATTTAAATCGGGTATATCTGGGGCAGTTGATTAAAAAGGAGACAGGACATAGTTTTGCGGAGTTGCTGAATCAGCAGCGAATTAAGGTGGCCCAGCAACTGCTTTTACATAGTCAGGCAAGTATTGAGGAAATTTGTTTTCAGGTTGGCTATAGCAATGTTGGGTATTTTTATAAAATATTTAAACGGACTTGCGGGCAGTCGCCCAAGAGTTATCGCCAGTCTATGAGTCAGTTGGGAACTGAGATTTAGGTTTTGTGAAGGAGATATGAAATGGTAGAACTCCATTTAAAAAATATTTATAAACGCTATCCCAATAGTCAGCACTATTCGGTGGAGGACTTTAATTTGGATATTAAGGACAAGGAGTTTATTGTCTTTGTTGGTCCATCTGGCTGCGGAAAGTCCACAACCTTACGGATGATTGCGGGTCTGGAGGAAATCACAAAAGGGGAGGCTTATATTGACAATCGATTGATGAATGATGTAGCTCCAAAGGACCGAGACATTGCCATGGTTTTTCAAAACTATGCCCTCTATCCGCACATGACGGTCTATGACAATATGGCTTTTGGACTTAAACTTCGAAAATACAGTAAGGAAGATATCCAAAAGCGAGTGGAGGAAGCAGCCAGGATTTTGGGGTTAACTGAATTTCTTCAACGCAAGCCAGCCGATTTATCAGGTGGACAACGACAACGGGTAGCTATGGGAAGGGCTATTGTTCGGGATGCGAAAGTTTTTCTGATGGATGAACCTTTATCTAATTTGGATGCCAAGTTACGGGTCTCCATGCGGACAGAAATAGCTAAAATTCATCGCCGAATTGGCGCAACGACTATTTATGTGACCCACGATCAGACGGAGGCTATGACTCTGGCAGATCGGATTGTTATTATGTCCGCTACTAAAAATCCAGAAGGAACAGGAACCATTGGGCGAGTGGAACAAATCGGTAGCCCTGAAGAACTCTATAAGCGGCCTGTGAACAAATTTGTGGCCAGCTTTATTGGGAGTCCAGCCATGAATTTTTTTGAAGTCAAGTTGAATCACGGGCACTTGCTAGGAGACGGCTTTGAGCTTGAACTACCAGATGGGAGACGCAAACTCTTAGAAGCACAGGGGTATGAAGGAAAACTTTTGACCTTAGGCATCCGTCCTGAAGATATCAAGGCGACAGAATTGGAATTAGCTACTTATCCTCAGTCTCATGTCCAAGCAGAAGTAGTCGTTTCTGAACTTTTGGGAGCTGAGGTGATGCTTTATTCCAAGGTAGGGCAAACAGAATTTGTTTCGCGCTTGGAGGCTCAGCATCGGTATGTTGCCGGAGAAAAGGTGACAGTTGCCTTTAACCTAAACAAAGCGCATTTCTTTGACCCCGAAACGGAATTGGCAATCCGGTAGCACTTTTTACAATCTTTTATACTTAACTAACTTCTAAATCGGAATACTCGAAAAATTTCAAAAAGATGACTAGGAAAGCCGATGATGGTAGAACTAAAGTTCACCGAAGAGGCTTGACAACGTCAGATTTTGAAATTTAATGAGTATTAGTTTGCTTTTAGTACAAGGCAGCGAGTCGCAGACAGCTCAAAATCTTGAGGAAGATTTTGAGCTTGCTGATAAAACTTTTGAAGAAAGTTTCAATGAAGTACGGCAAGACGAGCTAACACAGTAATAAAAGATAAGGGCACCTCGAAAAACTCCGGTTTTGCATCAAATCATGTCGTAGAAATCTTGATAAATCAATGTTCGAATTTTTAAGAGTTTAGTTTTTAGAGGTGCCCAAGAGTATATCGAATAGAAAGACCAGAAGGGTTCTAACTTTTGGTCTTTTCTTACTTTCGTCAAAGGAATCTTTCGTTATTTTTTGCAAAATCTTGAAAAATTGGTAAGATAGAAAGTACTGAAAACAAGGAGGACACTATGGCAAAAAAAGAGGTCAGTCTAACAGCCTATAATGATGATGCCATTCAAGTCTTAGAAGGTTTGGACGCGGTTCGGAAACGTCCTGGAATGTACATTGGCTCAACCGATGGAGTGGGTCTGCACCACTTGGTTTGGGAAATTGTAGACAATGCTGTCGATGAGGCCTTATCTGGTTTTGGAGATCGCATCGATGTGGTGATCCATCAAGATGGCTCCATTTCTGTTGCCGACCATGGACGTGGAATGCCTGTCGGGATGCACGCGCTGGGGAAACCAACCGTTGAAGTGATTTTCACGGTTCTCCATGCGGGTGGTAAGTTTGGTCAAGGTGGTTACAAAACATCTGGTGGTTTGCACGGGGTTGGATCCTCTGTGGTGAATGCCCTATCCTTGTGGCTAGAGGTGGAAATTACCCGGGATGGCGCTGTTTACCGTCAGCGTTTCGAAATGGGGGGAACTCCGGTAACAGGTTTGGAAAAGGTTGGCAAAGCGCCGAAATCTGAGTCTGGTACCAAGGTTCACTTTATGCCAGATCCCGCCATTTTCTCGACGACCAATTTTAAATTTGGAACAATCGCCGATCGCTTGAATGAATCAGCCTTTTTGCTCAAGGATGTTACTCTTAGCCTCAAGGATGAGCGATCTGGGGATGAAGTCTCTTTCCATTACGAGAATGGGGTTCAAGACTTTGTGGCTTACCTCAATGAAGGGAAAGAGGTCTTGACCCCTATTTTAGATTTCAAGGGCGAAGATCAAGGCTTTCAGGTTGAGGTAGCTCTCCAATATAACGATGGCTATTCCGATCATATTTTATCCTTCGTAAACAATGTCCGTACCAAGGATGGGGGAACCCATGAGACAGGTCTGAAAACAGCCTTGACCAAGGCCATGAATGACTACGCTCGCAAGACCGGACTTCTTAAGGAGAGGGAGAAGAATCTGGATGGTTCCGATTACCGTGAAGGCTTGACCGCGGTTCTATCCTTGCTTGTGCCTGAAGAGCATTTGCAGTTTGAGGGACAAACTAAGGATAAGTTAGGCAGTCCCTTAGCTCGACCATTTGTCGAAGGGATCATGAATGAGCAATTAACCTATTTCCTGATGGAAAATGGGGAAATGGCCGCAAACTTGATTCGCAAGGCCATTCGAGCCCGTGACGCACGGGAGGCGGCAAGAAAGGCGCGTGATGCTAGCCGATCTGGTAAGAAGAAAAAGGATAAAGGGCTTCTATCTGGTAAGTTAACACCAGCTCAATCCAAGAATGCTGCTAAAAACGAGCTCTTCCTAGTCGAGGGGGATTCTGCCGGAGGTTCTGCCAAACAAGGACGGGACCGCAAATTCCAAGCTATTCTCCCCCTTCGAGGGAAGGTTATTAACACGGCCAAGGCTAAGATGACGGACATCTTGAAAAATGAAGAAATCAATACCATGATCTACACGATTGGTGCGGGCGTAGGCGCAGACTTCCAAATTGATGATGCCAACTACGACAAGGTGATCATCATGACCGATGCGGACACCGATGGTGCCCACATCCAAACCCTGCTCTTGACCTTTTTCTATCGCTATATGAAACCCTTAGTCGAAGCTGGCCGGGTCTACATTGCCCTACCACCGCTTTATAAAATGTCTAAGGGACGAGGTGCCAAAGAAGAAGTGGCCTATGCCTGGACAGATCAGGAACTACAGGAACTTCGCAAACAATTTGGGAAAGGTGCTACTGTCCAGCGTTACAAAGGGTTGGGGGAGATGAACGCCGATCAATTGTGGGAAACCACTATGGATCCAGAGACGCGTACTTTAATCAGGGTTACCATTGACGATGTTGCGCGTGCTGAACGCCGCGTGTCTACCTTAATGGGAGACAAGGTTGAACCACGCCGCAAGTGGATTGAGGAAAATGTCACCTTCACCTTGGAAGAGTCTAGTGTATTTTAAGACCTAACTAACTTCTAAATCAGAATTACTCACGAAATTTCAAAAAATGACGAGGAAAACCGATGAAGGACCAACTACAGTTCATCAAGAAGGTTTGACAAATTCGGATTTTGACATTTAATGAGTATAAGAAAATCAACTAAGAGGAATCTGATGTCGACAATTCAAACTATGTCCCTTGAGGACATTATGGGAGAGCGTTTTGGACGCTATTCGAAATATGTCATTCAGGATCGGGCCTTGCCAGATATTCGGGATGGTCTGAAACCTGTTCAACGCCGGATTCTTTATTCCATGAATAAAGACGGCAATACGTTTGAGAAAGGCTACCGCAAGTCGGCCAAGGCTGTCGGAAATATTATGGGGAATTTTCATCCGCATGGGGATTCGTCTATTTACGATGCCATGGTGCGGATGAGTCAGGACTGGAAAAACCGTGAAATCTTGGTCGAAATGCACGGGAACAATGGTTCCATGGATGGGGATCCACCTGCCGCCATGCGGTATACGGAATCCCGCCTGTCCGAGATTTCAGACTACCTGCTTCTGGATATTGACAAGGAAACGGTTCCCTTTGCCTGGAACTTTGATGATACAGAAAAAGAACCAACGGTTCTCCCGGCGGCCTTTCCCAATCTATTAGTAAATGGGGCTACAGGGATTTCAGCTGGTTATGCGACGGACATTCCGCCTCATAACCTCGCCGAGGTTATCGATGCTGTGGTCTATCTGATCGACCACCCCAATGCCAAACTGGACAAGTTGATGACCTTCCTCCCGGGACCCGATTTCCCTACTGGTGGAATTGTTCAAGGCAAGGATGAAATACGTAAGGCTTACGAAACTGGAAAAGGGCGCGTTGTAGTTCGTGCCAGAACAGAAATCGAAGCTCTTAAAGGTGGGAAGCAACAGATTGTGGTGACGGAGTTGCCGTATGAAGTCAATAAAGCCAGTCTGGTTAAAAAGATTGATGATATCCGTTTGGGTAATAAGGTTGCTGGAATCGCTGAAGTTCGGGATGAAACTGACCGTTCAGGTTTGCGGATTGCCATCGAGTTGAAAAAGGATGCCAATGCTGAATTGATTTTAAATTACTTGTTCAAGTACAGCGACCTGCAAATCAACTACAATTTTAATATGGTGGCCATTGACCATTCCACTCCACGACAAGTTGGTCTGCATCGCATTCTGACCAGCTATATTCAGCATCGCCAAGAAGTGATTCTGGCTCGTAGTCGTTTTGAAAAAACGAAAGCGGAAAAACGCCTTCATATTGTAGAGGGTTTAATCCGGGTGGTATCGATCTTGGATGAAGTCATTGCCTTGATTCGCCAATCGGAGAATAAGGCAGATGCCAAGAAAAATCTAGAAGCCACTTATGACTTCACGTCGGAACAAGCGGAAGCGATTGTCACCTTGCAACTCTATCGCTTAACCAATACAGATGTGCAAATCCTGCTGGCTGAGCAAAGTGAATTGGAAGAGACGATTCAAACCTTGCAAGCGATCATTGGGGACGAAGGAACCCTCTTTAACCTCATGAAAAAAGAGCTGCGACAGGTTAAAAAGACTTTTGCTTCTCCTCGCTTATCAGAGTTACAAGATCAGGCTCAGACGATTGAGATTGATAGTTCCAGCTTGATTGTGGCTGAGGATACCTATGTGTCAGTGACAAAGGCAGGCTACATCAAGAGAACCAGTCCTCGTTCCTTCTCTGCTTCTAACCTAGAGGAGATGGGCAAGCGGGAGGATGACCATTTAATCCTCTTGGCGTCCTGTCAAACAACTCAGCACCTTTTGCTTTTTACCAATAAGGGAAATGTCATCTATCGCCCAGTTCATGAGCTGGCGGATATTCGTTGGAAGGATTTAGGCGAGCATCTGAGTCAATCCATCACGAATTTCGGCAAGGAGGAAGAGATTGTCTTTGCGCACATTGTGTCGGATTTTGAAGCAGGGACTTATGTGGTTGCTAGTCAATCTGGTCAAATCAAGCGTTTGGCGCTCTCAGAAATCAAACCTTGGCGGACCTATAAGTCTAAATCAACGGTGTATATGAAACTCAAGGGTGAGCAAGACCAGGTTATCTCCGTCTCGCCAATTGAGCAAGAGTCTATTTTGGCCATCAGTCACTTGGGCTACGCGCTACACTTTGCTGCTGAAGAGGTTCCTCAAGTCGGTGCCAAAGCAGCGGGTGTTAAGGCGATGAACCTCAAAGCAGATGATTGGCTGGTAGCGGCTTTCCCAGTTACCTCGGAGACCTTCTATCTGCTCACGCAACGAGGTGCCATTAAGGCCAATCGTGTAACGGACTTCCCACTAGCTGGTCGAGCTGGTCGTGGTTTACAAGTCTTGAAAGAATTGAAGAAAGCACCCCATCGTGTCTTTATGGCAGGACCAATTTCTGTCGATGGACCTGGACTTTTGGAAGTTTTGGATCAAAGCGGGCAAACCTATCCAGTTGAACTAGCACACGTAAGTCTCTTAGAGCGAACTTCAAACGGTAGTTTCATTGATGAAAAGTTGGCAGAAGCTGGTGTAGCGGAAGCCTACTTGAAAGTGGAAGAAGCTGAAACTGTAACTATCTAAAATTGAATCTCAAAAAACCAACCCCATGTGAGGTTGGTTTTTTTGCAAGTGCAGAGTCTATTTATTTTCCTAAACAGAATTGGGAGAAGAGTTGTGTAATGAGTTCATCCGGTGCTGCATCTCCGGTAATCTCTCCGAGAATTTCCCAAGTTCGCGTTAAATCGACTTGAAGAAGATCTACAGGCATGCCGAGTTCTAGGCCTTCGTTCACAGACTGGAGACTGGCTACAGCTTTTTCAATGAGACTAATGTGACGAGAATTTGACAGGTAGGTGGCATCTTGCTCGACCAGACCAGCATTTTCGAAAAAGAGTTGATTAATCCGTTCTTCAATCGCTTCCAAGTTATCTTGTGTCAGCACAGAAATAGGGATTGCATCTGCGGGCACTTGATCCTTTTCAATATTGGACTCTAAATCTGTTTTGTTGAGGAGAACAATTCGATTCATATCCTGAGTTATTTCCAAGAGTTGACGATCTTGATCTGTCAAAGCTTGATTCGAGTTTAGAACGAGTAGAACCAAATCTGCTTCAGCTAAAGCTTTGCGGGAGCGTTCAACCCCAATTTGCTCAACAATATCCTCGGTTTCACGGATTCCCGCTGTATCAATGAGTTTGAGCGGAATGCCTTGGATATTGACATACTCCTCAATGACATCCCGTGTCGTACCTGCAATATCCGTTACAATGGCCTTATCCTCTCGCAGGAGGCTGTTGAGTAGGCTCGATTTTCCAACGTTGGGACGACCAATAATAGCAGTCGTGATCCCTTCGCGAAGGATTTTTCCTCGGCGGGCTGTCTGAAGCAGGGAGGTTAGCAACTGCTCAAAGTCTGCTGTTTTTTCTCGCAGCAGCTGAGTGGTCAGTTCCTCCACATCATCGTATTCCGGATAGTCGATGTTGACCTCAACCTGAGCCAGGGTATTTAGAATTTCCTGCCTGGTATCATTGATTAACTGCGAAAGAGAGCCATCCAATTGTTTGACTGCGATATTCATCGCCTTATCGGTTTTGGCACGGATTAAATCCATAATGGCTTCAGCTTGAGTCAGGTCAACCCTGCCGTTTAGAAAAGCGCGTTTGGTGAATTCACCCGGTTCGGCCAAACGTGCCCCTTGCCGAATCAACAGCTGAAGAATCTCGTTGGTAACAGCCACGCCGCCGTGTGTATTGATTTCGACAACATTTTCACGGGTAAAAGTCTTAGGAGCCAGCATAATGCCAACCATGACCTCATCCAGGATTTCATCTTTATCCGGATCGATAATATGTCCATAGTTTAGGGTATGACTAGCCACCTGATCCAGGTTCTTTCCCTTAAAAACTTTTTTCAAAATGGTTAAACTATCCGAACCAGAAAGTCGGACAATGCCGATGGCTCCCTCACCAAGGGGAGTGGAAATAGCGGTAATAGTATCAAATTCTTTGGTAATCATAATATGTGTTTAAAATCCTTTATTTAATAGCATTCTTGTGTTCTTTGTCCCAAATCTGGCCCAAATGTTTAGAAAATTTTTTGATTTTGTCACAGTCTGCAATCTCTTTTTTTGTAACAATGGGTGTAAGGATTGAGGGAAACAGTGGGCTCATTTATTTTTATTTAGTTAGAATTTTGTTCTCTGGCTTCCCTCACGATTGATTCAGCTTCTTCTTTAGCTACTTGAAGCAATCTTTCGGCACCTAACTTAGCTTTCCTAAGAGTTTCTTCAGCCTCGACCATTAATTTTTGCGCTTTTTCAATCTCATCCTTCTTGAGCAAAGGGAATTCGGTTCTTGATTGAAGGAGCAAATTCATAGCAATAATGGCTGATATCTAACAGGTAACTGGGGCAATGAAGAACAAACGTGAAAGAAACCATGTTCTATAATAAAACGGAGGTTGATCTTTCATAAGATCCTCCAATTCCGGGAAAGAATGTCAGTCCCTTATTCGACATAAGTATCTCTCTTTTCCTATTCTAGCATTTTCCAGTACGACTGTGTTAAACTAGAGCTAGTAACAAAGAGGAGGAAGCTAAATGACTCTAGATATCGCAATTAAAAGCTTTGAGCAATTGAGTAAGAGTGAGTTGTACGCTCTTTTGCAGGCACGTGTCCAAGTTTTTGTAGTGGAGCAAAATTGTCCCTATCAGGATATCGATGGGGTGGATGACACATGTTTGCATGCTTTGCTAAAGGAAGAAGAGGAGTTGGTCGCCTATCTTCGGATGATTCCCTTAGATAATGAAGGGAACCGCTATCAAATTGGGCGTGTTTTAACATTAACGCGAGGGAAGGGACATGGTTTTGAAGTTATGGCGCAAGCCATTGACTATTTAGTTCAGACGGGAAACTTGGAAGAGATTGTACTCGAAGCTCAGTCTTATGCCATTGGATTCTATGAAAAATTTGGTTTTCATGTGACTTCTGAGGAATTTTTGGAAGATGGAATCCCTCATGTAGAAATGAAGCGACAGTTTATATAGAGATGGGAAAATTTGAAGACAAAAGAAAAAGTTGAGATGAATTTTGGCAGTCTCAACTTTTTTTTGAAAGTTATTCAGTTCCAGTAGCTTCTCCACTGCTTGTGATTGGAACCTCGGTTGTTGCTGAATTATTGGTTTCAATTGTAGGTTCTTGACTTGAACTCTCATTAGTAGTCACTGTTTCGCTGGAGGAAGGGATTGTTTCAGTATTTCCAGTTTCTACCTGACTACTTGAACTAGGTGCTTCTGGGTTGCCTTGAATTTGGCGAATAATGGTTTGAACGGGGTTGGAATTCCCATTGGAAGGGTTGTTCCGGTTCATAAAGGTGTAGATGGTAATGGAGGCCGTAATCAAACCAAGAATACCACCAACAATGGCCAATGTTCGTTGAAAGGCATTAAGACCGGAATTTAACTTCTGTTTGGTTTTTTCTTTGTCAATGACTGGTTTCTTTGATTTTTGTTTCTTACGTCTTGATAATTCTGTCATGATGTTCTCCTTTACTCTTCCTATTATAGCTAGGGGCAGAAGAAAATTCAAGATTGAACTGGGTTCCACAGGATTAATTTGCAAAGTTTATGGTAGACTTTAGGAAGTATAAGTGTTTGAGGGCAGCAATGGTTCCTGCCGCACCTATTGAGGTATCTGAGATGTTGGGGTGCCGACCAACCAAATACTTAAAATCGACGGGAGTGGGAAAGAACTCCTTTGGTCAAAAAGAGTTCGTCTTCCCACCCCCGCACAGTTGATTAGGTTGTTTTCAGAGTCTGAACGGCGAACGAAAACACCAATAAACCACTGCGTCAAAGAGTTTCAACTAAATAAAAATTAGAGGTTGGAAATTTTTACTCAGCTTTTTTCTGTAGGAATAGGAATCTTGTTGATATTGGCACCCAGATGCTGGAAGATCGAGAAAAGGGAATGGAAGTATAACTGTAACTGACAGTCAATCGTCGTGAATTATACTGGACAAACTTCAAAATCGGAATACTCGAAAAATTTCAAAAAAATGACTAGGAAAGCCGATGATGGTAGAACTAAAGTTCACCGAAGAGGCTTGACAACGTCAGATTTTGAAGTTTAATGAATATTAAATGGAAAAAGCATTCGAGTGTGGTTGATTTTCTGAAGATTCGTTTGGTGCTTTTGACGTAGTAGCTGGGTGTTTGTCGATTTTTTTGGCTAGAGTTCCTAACCTTAACCTTGCATCCAAGTTTTGTGACTTTTGCTGCGGCTTTATCAAAAACTAGTGATATAATAGGAACATTGAAAACAAGGAGTCAGCATGATATATTTTGATAATGCGGCCACTACCCGTCCTTATCCGGAGGTCTTGGCCACCTATACAGAAATAGCTTCAAAAATTTGGGGAAATCCTTCTAGTTTGCACCGACTTGGAAATCAGGCTCATCGTTTTTTGGAGGCCTCACGTAAACAAGTTGCGGATTTAATTGGGAAGGATCCTCAGGAAATTGTTTTTACCTCTGGAGGCACCGAGGCCGACAACTGGATTCTGAAAGGTGTGGCTTTCGAGAAGCAAGATTTTGGGCGCCATATCTTGATTTCAGCGGTGGAGCATCCTGCCATTGCAGAGTCTGCCCAATGGTTGACGCAGCAGGGTTTTGAGGTGGAGCTCATTCCAGTTGACAAGACAGGGCAGATTGATGTGGAGCAGTTTGCTTCACAGATTCGACCGGATACAATCTTAGTCTCGGTTATGGCCGTGAATAATGAGATTGGTCGTATTCAACCCATTCCTGAAATTGCCAGCATTTTGGAGGCTTGGCCCAAGGTTTCACTTCACGTGGATGCAGTTCAAGCGCTTGGTAAGGTGGATCTCTCCTTATTTTTGCCGGAACGTGTTGATTTTGCGAGTTTTTCGGGTCACAAATTTCATGGGCTGCGGGGTGTAGGATTTGCTTTTCTTAAGAAGGGAAAACGGCTGTCTCCCTTGCTTACAGGTGGTGGGCAAGAGGAGAATCGCCGGTCTACTACTGAGAATCTGGCGGGCATCGGAGCTATGGCTAAGGCACTTCGCTTGGCCTTGGAGGAGCAAGACCTGGTTCAAGGACGAATGGCAGCTATCAAAGCTAGTCTTTTCCAAGAGTTGTCCAAGTATGAGGATGTAGAAATCTTTTCAGGTTTAGACGGTTATAGTTCGAATATTTTAACGTTTGGAATCAAGGGCGTTCGGGGTGAGGTACTTTTACATGCTTTGGAATCTTACGACATTTTTGTCTCTACTACCAGTGCCTGCTCAGCTAAGGCTGGAAAACCTGCGGGTACTTTGATTGCAATGGGGGTTCCTGGGAATCGTGCAAGTTCAGCCGTTCGCTTGAGTTTCTCACGGGAGAATACTATGGCACAGGTGGAACAATTTTTAACCACCTTTAAACTGATTTATCAACAGACAAGGAAAGTACGTTAAACATGCAATATTCAGAAATTATGGTGCGTTACGGGGAATTGTCCACCAAGGGGAAAAACCGTATGCGTTTTATTAAACAACTCCGCCGCAATATCAAGGATGTCCTTTCTCCTTTTCCCCAGGTAGAAATTACCGCAGATCGAGATCGGGCGCATGTCTACTTGAATGGGGCTGATTATGAAGCCGTTGCTCAAAACTTGAAAGAAGTCTTTGGGATTCAGAATTTCTCTCCCGTCTACAAGGTTGAGAAATCTATTCCGGCCTTAGAAGCGGCAGTGTTAGAGATTATGTCGTCCATCTATCAGGAAGGGATGACCTTTAAAATCTCAAGCAAGCGGAGCGATCATAGCTTCGAGCAGGATTCCCGTGAATTAAATGTGACATTGGGAGACGTTGTTTTCCGCAACTTCCCTTATGCGCAAGTTGCCATGAAGGGACCAGATATCAATCTTCAAGTGGAAATTCGAGAAGAAGCAGCCTATCTGACACATGAACGCATTCGAGCTGCTGGTGGTCTACCAGTGGGAACCTCTGGAAAGGGAATGTTGATGCTGTCTGGAGGAATCGATTCACCGGTAGCTGGTTACTTAGCCCTCAAGCGTGGTGTGGAAATTGAAGCTGTGCATTTTGCCAGTCCTCCTTATACCAGTCCTGGTGCTTTGAAGAAGGCCCATGATTTAACACGGAAATTAACCAAGTTTGGTGGCAATATTCAGTTTATTGAAGTCCCCTTCACAGAGATTCAAGAAGAAATCAAAGAAAAAGCGCCTGAAGCGTATTTGATGACCTTGACTCGTCGCTTTATGTTGCGCATCACGGATCGCATTCGAGAAGTTCGAGGTGGTCAGATTATTGTGAATGGGGAAAGTCTGGGGCAAGTTGCGAGTCAAACGGTTGAAAGTATGCAGGCTATCAACGCGGTTAGTTCCACTCCGATTATCCGTCCAGTGGTGACCATGGACAAATTGGAAATTATTGACATCGCCCAAGCCATCGATACTTTTGATATTTCCATCCAACCCTTCGAAGACTGTTGTACCATCTTTGCGCCTGATCGCCCTAAAACCAATCCAAAAATCAAAAATGTGGAGCAGTACGAACAACGTTTGGATGTTGACGGATTAGTCGAAAGAGCTGTTGCAGGTATTCAAGTTACGGAAATCACTCCTCAAGTCCAACAAGACCAAGTCGATGATTTAATTGAGGATTTGCTTTAAAAAATTGAATTTTCTCTTGCATTTTTATTTTGAATGGGGTAGAATACAAGAGTTGACTATGCACATCCTGTGCAACCGCACGAACATCGTTTTAAGTGGTTCGCCCCACGATGCTAGGCGAGTCTTCACAAAAGGGGAAACCCGAAAAATTTTATAGGAGGTGCATAATGAGCACATACGCAATTATCAAAACTGGCGGAAAACAAGTTAAGGTTGAAGTCGGTCAAGCAATCTACGTTGAGAAGTTGGACGTTGAAGCAGGTCAAGAAGTTACTTTTGACGAAGTTGTTCTTGTAGGTGGTGAAAAAACTGTCCTTGGAACTCCTGTAATCGCTGGCGCTTCTGTAGTTGGAACTGTTGAAAAACAAGGAAAACAAAAGAAAGTTGTAACTTTCAAGTACAAACCTAAAAAAGGTAGCCACCGTAAACAAGGTCACCGTCAACCTTATACAAAAGTTGTCATTAACGCAATCAACGCTTAATTAGAGGTGAACACATGATACAAGCAGTCTTTGAAAAAGCCGAAGATGGCGAGCTGAGGAGTGCAGAAATTACTGGACATGCTGCCAGTGGCGAGTACGGCTTTGATGTCGTGTGTGCGTCGGTTTCTACGCTTGCTATTAATTTTGTGAATTCAATTGAGAAATTCGCAGGCTTCGAACCGCATCTAGAATTAAACGAAACCGAGGGTGGTTTTTTACGCGTGGAGATTCCACAAAGCATTCCCCCTCATCAGAGAGAGATGGCTCAACTCTTTTTTGAATCCTTCTTTCTCGGTATGGCAAATTTGGCGGAAGACTCGTCGGAGTTTGTACAAACAAAAGTTATCACTGAAAGCTAATATGGAGGAAAACAATTATGTTGAAAATGAATCTTGCTAACTTGCAATTATTCGCCCACAAAAAAGGTGGAGGTTCCACATCTAACGGACGTGATTCACAAGCGAAACGTCTTGGAGCAAAAGCTGCTGACGGACAAACTGTAACTGGTGGATCTATTCTTTACCGTCAACGCGGTACTCACATCTACCCAGGTGTGAACGTAGGTCGCGGTGGTGACGATACACTTTTCGCTAAAGTTGAAGGTGTAGTACGCTTTGAACGTAAAGGTCGCGATAAGAAACAAGTTTCTGTTTACCCAATCGCGAAATAAGAGAGTTGGACAGAACGATATTAATTATAAAAATCGATCGTAGTCCAACCTCCGCACAGTTGATTCGGTTGTTTTCGGAGTTTGAAAACGAACGAAAACACCAATCAACCACTGCGTCATAGTGATTTCACTAACAGAAATAGGATGGTTGAGACTTTATTCAACCATTCTATCGCCTCTTTTTGATTTAAAAAAGAGGTATCCTAAATACTTATGAAATAAGGCTTTCCGTATGTTCGGAGAGCCTTATTTTTTTTGTACCCAACTTGGTACCCATATCTGTAAGTTCCGTTTGTATTCAAGTTAAGAGTAGAATCGAGAGAATTCTGAGAATTGATACTCGAATCTTTTAAAGAGATGACTGGGAAAGCCGATGATGGTGTTATACAACAGGTCTGGGAGACCTGTTGAATCCTATCGATAATGCATGCAAAGTAGATCATCAATCAGCTCACCGTCAAGCTTGACAAGGTCAGATTTTGAAATTGAATGAGCATGAGTTGATCCAAAAGGGCATTAACAATCGTTTTAGAGTCTTTTACTTTGCTTTTATTACAAAGCAGCTTGCTGATATAACTTTCCAAGAAAGTTTCAAATAAGTACGTTAGTGTAAAATAATTCTCGGTAGCCGATTGAAAAAAATAAAAAAGTCCTATATCCTAGGAAGTGCAAAATCAACCCGAAAGGATATAGAACCTATGACTATTGTATCAGAGATTTTCGAGAAATTAAAGGGGACTGTCAAAATTTATCCGAAGTTGAGGAAGTTTTTTTATTGCTTTTTTCTGAGTTATTCATAGATTATCTAAGCCACTGTCTAGAATTGCTGGATAAATTTCTGATTCAGCCCTATTTAGAAGATGGTTGGTCTATTGATCGTTTGGAGGAACGTCAGATAACCTTTTTGTTTGGTACAGTAACTTTTAAACGCCGTCGTCTTCGGAAACAAGGTGAGAAAAGTTTCATTCCTTTAGATAGGGCCTTAGGTCTGGA
>NZ_JADPMS010000027.1:0-27149 GCF_015686645.1 Streptococcus sp. NLN76
TGGTGCTAGCGAAGAATGTTTTCAACTTTACCGAAAACGAGGACAGTCTGAAAATTTCATAAAAGAGATGAAGTCTGGATTTTTTGGGGATAAGACAGATAGTTCAACTCTAATCAAGAATGAAGTTCGTATGATGATTTCTTGCTTGGCCTATAATCTTTCCTTATTTATGAAGCATCTAGCTAGTGGGTCTGTGAAGAATTTGACGATGAAACGTTTTCGGAAACTGTTTGTGAATATAGCTGGAAAATGCGTCAAAAGTGCTAGAAAACAAATTCTAAAACTGTCTAATCTCTATTCTCTGAAGGATGAGTTTCAGGCTCTCTTTGAGCGAATTTCCAGACTAGATTTCTCACTCCCCGTTCTCTATGCAGTAAGGGATACCAGTCCTCCTTTGTTAGGAAATTAGGATACCGAATCAAATAGAATACATTTTTAAAAATCGAGAGTCGCACCAAGGGCGGAGTCTACCCTTTTTTAGGGTGCTAAGGTAGCAGACCCATCTTTATTTATAGAAAAGCTTGATCGTTCATAAAAATCATCAGAACTGCAATTGGTTATTGCTTGTTTCTGATGATTTTTTTGATAGTTACGCAAAGATATTCAGGGTATGAATAATTCGGGACTAAACGAAATGAAGGATGATATCCAGCTCCACCTTCATCAAGAAATTAGCCGCCTAACCAATCGGGAAGGACGCCTTGTATTCTACGATGTGACTAACTATTTTTTTGAAACCGATATTCCTGATGAAGAGGAAATTTCTGAAGATGGAGAGCTTCTCAAAGTTGGTTTGCGTAGACGAGGACCTAGTAAGGAACATCGACCTAAACCAATTGTTCAACTAGGTCTCTTCATGGATACCAACGGAATTCCAATTAGCTACAAGCTCTTTCGAGGAAATCAAACAGACCCTGTTACCTACCTCCCAGCAGTTGAGGAAGTGAAAAAACAATTCGGCATCGAGAGAATTGTCGTTGTGGCAGATAAAGCTATGAATAGTAAAACTAATGTTTCTGCCATGTTAGAACAAGGTGATGGTTGGCTCTTCTCTCAGAAACATCGAGGAAAAAGAGGTGCTCCAAAGGATATTCAGGAACGAATTTTGGATTCAGAAGGTTGGCACTTCAACACAGATGAAACCTTCGCTAAGAAATCCTATATTCGAGAGCGAAAACTGGGAACAGGAAAAAACTCTCCCGTCGTTGAGGAGAAAGTCTTGATCACTTGGAATGAAAAATATGCAAAGCGTGAACAAATTCGTAGAGAAGGGGCTCTTGAATACGCCAGTAAATTAACCAATGCGGAACTATTTCGCCAAACTAGTAAGAAGGGTGGTAAGAAATATCTTGATCTATCTTATGTCGATGAGGAGACTGGAGAAATTAAACCCTTCTCTCCACTAATCAGAATAGATCAAGAACAGGCAGATTTCGATGCTCAGTTTGATGGAATCAATGTCATAGTTACCAGTGAGACAGAGATGTCAGATGAAGCAATTCTCGATTCTTACAAGCAGCTTGGGAAAATCGAAGATTGCTTTAGGGTAACGAAGACCGAATTGGAGAGTCGACCAGTTTATGTCTGGACGGAGGAACACATAGAAGCTCACTTCTTAACTTGTTTTATAGCCCTCATATTTATTCGACTACTTCAACACAGAACAGACTGGGCGATGAGTCCAGAAAGAATGATTCGAGCTTTAAATAGCGCCAAAGCAACTCGTCTACAAGATGATTACTACAGACTCCAAGAGAATCCGGATATGCAGGAGTTAAATAAGTTACTTGGAATTGATTGGATAAAGGGAGTTGTGAAGTTCGAAGAATTAAGAAATTATGCTAGAGGTTCATATACAACAAGAAAATAATTGAAAAAGATAGCCAAACTCCTTGGTACGCAAGGGTTTAGCTATCTTTTATCTTTTTTAAAGTGATAAAGTCGGGATCCTTGACCAACTTGAACCAGAAGAAGTTCATCATCGCTTAGAAGATTGTGTTTGTCCTGATTGTGCTGGTGAATTGAAAGAAATATATGTTTGGCATATTAAGTCTGCCAAATATTACTTTAAACCTCTATACAGTCTTCTTTCAGATATCTGGAAGGAACAATCTGTTCTCTATGCGGATGAAACCTCTTATAGGATCTTGGAAAGCGATCCCCATTTGACTTATTTTTTGCCTTTCTGTCTGGTAAAGATGAAGAACAGCGTATCATTCTTTATCACCATAAACATATATGGAACGACCAAGTTGTCGAGGACTGTCTGGTGATTTCAAAGGTTACCTTCACTATGATATGTGGTTTGGAAAATACATAGATTTCCAAATGAAAAAGATGGAGATGGTTCTGGTATTTTAAATATAAATATAAATTTGAACAATTTTCAGATTCTGAGATAGCAAATGTAGGACTAAAAAATATAAAAGATGTTTTATTAGGGGAAGAAGTAATTAAACCTATTTAGGCAACTATTATGTTTAATGGTGATGATAAATGAAGAGTATAAAAAAATATTGATGAAAATATTATTATATAAAAGCATGGCATTCCATTATCTGATTTCCATCTTTATAGACATTTCCCTTATTTGTTACTTTTTAATAAAAAATGATTCACACGGGTTTATTTTTACTTATCTTATAATATCTTTATTTTATTATTTTTTTAATTACAAAGACTTTAAAGAAGAATTTGATACTTTTTTTAGCACAGTTAATGAATTTAAGCAAGGATTTCGAACAAGTTTTCTTATATATCCTTTGATATTGCTAAAGTTTTCAATGGGTATTTGGTTAGTAAATGATGCTTCTAACATATTAAAAACTGTGATTTTAGTTTTATTTATCGTTAAATTCTCTGTTTCTTTAACTGGTTTACCGTTTGTAACTCTTTTATTAACAAGTACAATCCCTATCGTCGTATCATCCTTAGTTGGTATTGATAAAGCACCAATTAATTGGACGTTAATGTCACTCTTCTTGATTGATTTTTTATTCGATTTTTTTGGTATAGATTTAATTAATTCTATAACAGACAAGCAATTACGAAAGGTAAATAAAAATCTAGAGTCGGATATAATACAGCCGGAGATTACAAGATTTAAGTTTAATTTTATTATATTCACAATTTCATTGTATATTTCGTTGTGGATATTTGATTTATTCATTCAAGATCAACCTTTTCAAAACTTTATTGACAAAAACCTATCTATTGATGTTAGTCAGGTTAAATATTTATCGGTAGAAAATTTTTATCTATCATTTTTTAAATTATTTATAATGATTTCTGTAACAGCAATATTTTTTGAGTATAGAACTAAAATTTTAAAAACTATCACAGTTTTTTTCTTAAAGAGTACAGGAGGAAAACTACCTCCTTATAGTATGTATGGAAAATATGTATTATACCAAAAAGTCAGAAAATGTAATATAGGTAGAGATGAAAATGTTTGGAAGGCTGACTATTCAAATTATTATTGGTGTTTAAACAATTCTTTTCAAAATCAAAGTGGAGAATATTTTTATTGTGAGAACGGACAACTGCACTTTTTTGGCAAAAAAGAGAATAATCAATTTATAGAGAAGAAAAAAGTATATCCTGTTAAATTTATTACAAATGAAATAATGAAAATTGATTATGATTATTACATTAAAGAAAATTCAGATTCTTTTACAAAGTTAAATCAATCAGACAGACAAGAATCGAATGAATTACTGCACAGATCAGATCATAGTGTTTGGTTTGGTATTGTTCTGTTGTTTATTTTCTATATAATTATTCATTTCTAGTTTCAAAGAGTTTAGCTTATGAAAAAATATCCATTACTCTGTATCTTACATAAATAAAATTGTGATTTCGTTTTCAACACTCGAAGTCCAACGCTAGATTTAACAACGACTTTAAAAGATACCACTACTTTAACATAAAGAAAAAGTAGTGAGAAAATCTTCTGTCAAAGATTTCCTCACTACTAATCTTAGTATGTTTAGAGGGAGCAGAGTTTAGTGCTATCGTCATGCCCTTAATTGAGATAGCCAAAATCAATCAAGTTGATGGTGAGAAATACATAGCTTATTTACTAGAATATTTGTCCAATACGGAGGCTCTCGCAAAAAGAAATTCTAGAGCCGTTATTTACCAGGGACTTTAAGAATCCAAGGAAATTGTAGATAAAGAAACCTCCAAGATCATAAGCAATCTGCTTATAATCTTGGAGGTTTTCAATATCCCCTGTTATTGGGCGCTTACCTTACAGTTTACGTAATTCTTCCAAACCTTCATGAATTTGTTTAAAATACCATTCTGATATGTCATGGTTATTAGAAAAATCAAGTCCTAAAGAATTATTTTTGACGATATAACCAGTATGGTTAGTAGTGATGCTTGTTTCGATTTCGTTATTTTTATCAGTGTTATTGAGTCTCAGCTTTCTAATTGTTTCATCGAGTGACTGAGTAACCTTTTCTATTAATTTATCACTGTTTCGATTTTTATTAGAAATTCCTACGATAATCCCGATTGACTTCCTGTTAAGCCTTAATTCAATTATTTTTGACGAACTCTTGTGATTTAAACTTAGATATGGGTGTTTGCCCCCACCGGTTTGCGTCATGGATTCAGTAAACTCGGAGTTCGTATCAGTAGTAATTTCCTTATTTAGTAAGGTTTTAAAATAACTCCAAAATTTTTCTTGCCGCTCAACTAAAGTTAAGCTATTTGAATTTAGAGGTGTTTTTGAGGAAATTGAACTGAACTGTAAATCGTTTTTTAATCGTTCCATCACGTCATCTTTTGTTTTTTCATCTATTTGTTTTGAATTCGTATATTTGATTCCATATTCCTTTAGGAAAAACTGAAGAAAGTCATCATATTTTGAATCAGTTGAAGATGGATTTTGCGATTCTAAATTAGCTTCTAAATTTTCAAGAAATGCATCAGGGTCTTGCTCAAGTTCATCAAATTGTGCTGGGAAGGCATATCTCATACAAGTTAAAATGAAGAGAGATCGATCAAAGGAATTAGGATTACCTTGTTGCGATGTAGATGTTGAATTTTTAATATATATTTGCAGGCTGTAGTTATTAATCGCTCGATTAATACTTCTAGGATTACCACCTACAGAATATTTTAAAATCTCTACAATTTCTTTTGAATCCGCATCTTCGGTGGTTTCTTTGATTCCAAGTTTTTGTAATTTACCCTCTATATATTTAGAAATATCATAGTTGTTGATAGGTACGGTGAAGGGAACTTGTATCAGTTTATCGAAAAAACTATCCCGTTTAGTTTGGGATAAATTGGGGTATTTCTTTTCAAGTGCTGTATTCACAACCTCATGATCGATTGCTATAATAAAAACACATTGCTTGCAATCAAGGAAGAGTTTAATAGCTTCCATGAGCTCCAGAGCATATTGTGGTTCAACGCGATCCAAGTCATCAATAAAGAAAAATAACCGGTCTACATGGTGTTGAGAACAGAAGTCATTTATCAGACTTTGAAAATTTTCTTTTAAATCTCGTAGCCCACTATCCTTATTTTCGGAGTCAGGAGTGAAGAATTCATCGTATAATTCTTCAGTTACAGCTGTGATGTTTGAAAAGGGGAGTAATCTTAAGACTTTAAAGGTTGATTTTATCGTTTTATGGATTCTTTCGATTAATTCAGTACTACCAGTCAGACCTTCTTTAACCAATACATTTAATAAATCGGTAATAAAATGTACTGGCAAAAGGGGAGAGAGATCGAATTGTGTGAATTGCCATGTGTTAAACCAGATTGTATTTTTGGTATTGGGGTTTTCACTTTTGATTTTTTCCTTTAATAATTGCATGACGCTTGTTTTTCCAGATCCCCAGTCACCTTGGATAGACATGGATAATGGTGTTTCGCAATTTTTAACAAACTTATAGAGTCCATCTATGTATTGTTGAATGTTTAGTGAATCTTCGATTGCGGGTGAATCTGAATGAGCGGAGAAAACGAGTTTTTTTTCCATATTAAATCCTCCAATATATCGTTAACTAAAGGTTACCACAAAAAGAAAACGTTTGCAATCCACTACTAAAACGCTTACAATAGTATCAGAAATACATCCTTAGGAGGAATTTATGAAGAAGTTGAATGCGCAGGAGATTTTCTCCATTCGGAAGTTCTCAACAGGGATTGCGTCTGTTGGGATTGCAATGACCTTCATGGGTGGTCAGGTGGCTGCGGATGAGGTTACAGAGTCTGAGCCTGTGGTGCAGGAACAGGGAGTAGAGGCCAAGAAAAGTGATACTCCGGCTGTTTACCAGGCTGAGCCGGTTTTGGAAGAGTCCGTATGGATTGACCAGCCGGTAGCTGAGAAATCTGATGAGATGCCAGATTCTCAGGCTCAGAGGTCGGAGGTTGCAGATGTTCCTGTTTTGGGTGAAGGCAAGAGTGTCCCGATTGAGGAGGGGAGCTTCCGTGTTCATTTTAAAGAGCTGCCTTCAGAGAATGTGGAGAGTTTAGGTTTGTGGTCCTGGGATGATGTAGAGGTGCCGTCGTCTGATAAGGGGAGCTGGCCTACGGGGGCTACGAGTTTTGCGCAGGCTGGTCGTGATGAATACGGGTATTACATGGATGTCCGTATGAAGGGGGAGCAGGCCAAGAAGATTAGTTTGTTGATTAACAATACAGCAGGTGAGAATTTAACGGGGGACAAGACGATTGAGAGGATTCGTTCGGATATGAACCAGGCTTGGTTTGATCAGAACTTTAAGCTGAGTCTGTATGAGCCTTTGCAGGAGGGCTATCTCCGGATTAATTATTTCCGGACGGATGGCAATTATGACCAGAAAAGTCTCTGGCTTTGGGGTGATGTTGCGGATGTACAGATGGGTGATTGGCCGGATGGTGTGGATTTTGATCATCGGGGTCAGTATGGTGTTTATCGAGATGTGAAGCTGACAGAGTTGGCAAATTCAATTGGTTTTCTGTTATTGGATGAGAGTCAGGCTGGGGATGCGGTGAAGATTCAGCCTAAGGATTACAATTTTTCAGATTTGAAGAATCATACGCAGATTTTCCTTAAGGATGATGATGCGACGATTTATACCAATCCATACTACATCAATGATGTTCGAGTGTTAGGGGCTGCCCATAATCGTCTCGATTCCTTGGAAGCAACATTCACAACTTTGGATGGCGTCAGCAAGGAAGATTTATTCGAAAAACTATCTGTTGTGGATAAGGACGCCAAGTCTGTAGTGATTCGTGACCTACTAGTGGATTCTGAGAGTAAGAAGGTTCAGCTTTTAGGTGATTTTTCTGCAGAGGGAGCGGGTTATACGCTCAAGTATGAAAATGATCGATTCCCAACTAAGATGGGCTGGCAACTCAAGGATCAGCTGTATGGCTACCAAGGTGAGCTAGGTGCTCGTGTTTCTGAACAGGGGCGGGTGGTCGATTTAACCTTGTGGTCTCCTAGTGCGGAGCAGGTAGATTTAGTCTTGTATGACAAGCTTGACCCTAATCGGGTAGTTAGCACGCTGCCCTTAACCAGAGGAGATAGGGGACAGTGGGATCTTCAATTAAATCTTTCTTCCGGATTGGGAATCGAAGATTATCGGGGATACTTCTATCATTATCAAATCACGCGCCAAGGTGAAACGGTCTTGGTATTGGATCCGTATGCTAAATCCTTAGCGGCTTGGAATAGTGAGTTGGCGGATCAAGGTTCGGCCAATCGGGTTGCCAAGGCGGCCATTGTGGATCCGAGTGAGGCTGGACCAAAGGGCTTGAGCTTCGCGTCTATTCCCAACTTCAAGCAAAGGGAAGATGCGGTGATTTATGAGGCCCATGTTCGAGACTTCACTTCTGATCCAGCGATTGCTGGGGAATTGTCCCATCGATTTGGAACCTTTGCGGCCTTTGCGGAACGGTTGGCATATCTTAAGGAATTGGGTGTAACGCATATTCAACTCTTACCAGTTATGAGCTATTACTTTGTTAATGAGTTGAAGAATGGGGAGCGCTTGGCAGAGTATGCGTCATCCAACACCAATTACAATTGGGGTTATGATCCACAGTCCTACTTTGCCCTTGGTGGGATGTACTCAACTGATCCAAGCGATCCGATGAAGCGGATTCAGGAATTCAAGAATTTGGTTCATGAGATTCATAAGCAAGGCATGGGGGTTATCTTAGATGTCGTCTATAACCATACGGCCAAAACCTTCCTCTTTGAGGATTTGGAGCCCAATTATTATCACTTTATGGAGAGTGATGGGACGGCGAAATCGAGTTTCGGCGGGGGACGTTTGGGAACTACCCACCACATGAGTCGACGGGTTTTAGTGGATTCCATTAAATATTTGGTGGATGAATACAAGGTGGATGGTTTCCGTTTTGATATGATGGGGGACCATGATGCTGAGGCGATTGAGCTAGCCTTTGCGGAAGCTAAAAAACTCAATCGAAATGTCATCATGCTTGGAGAAGGTTGGCGAACCTTTACAGGGGACACCAATCAGCCGGTTAAGGCAGCGGATCAGGATTGGATGAGTTCAACCGACACAGTGGCGGTCTTCTCGGATGAGATTCGGAACACGGTCAAGTCCGGCTATCCAAATGAAGGACAACCCGCCTTTATTACAGGAGCACCTAAGAATCTGGAGTCTGTCTTTAACAATATCAAGGCTCAGCCGGGGAATTTCCTAGCGGACGATCCAGGGGATGTTATTCAATACATTGCGGCCCATGATAACTTAACCCTCTTTGATATTATCGCCCAATCCATTAAGAAGGATCCAAGCAAGGCGGAGAATGCGGCGGAAATTCATCAACGGCAGCGCTTGGGAAATCTGCTTGTGCTCACTTCCCAAGGGACACCTTTCATCCATTCTGGGCAGGAGTATGGTCGCACCAAGCAGTTCCGCCATCCGGATTATCGCTATCTGATATCAGAAGAGAAGGTTCCCAATAAGGCCCATTTGCTGACCAATGCGGATGGCAGTCCTTTCGATTATCCTTATTTCATCCATGATTCTTATGACTCATCGGATGCTGTGAATAAGTTTGATTGGAGCAAGGCGACCAATGCCAAGCTCTATCCAGACAATGTCCGTACCCATGATTTCACCAAGGGACTCATTGCCTTGCGGAAGTCCAGTGATGCCTTTCGTTTAGGGACAAAAGAAGAAGTGGATAAGAATGTGACCCTATTGACAATCCCAGGCCAAAACGGCATCGGCATCGAAGACCTGGTCATCGGTTATCAGACCGTAGCCAGCAATGGTGATCGTTACGCGGTCTTTGTCAACGCCGATAGTAAGGAGCGTACCATTGTCCTAAGCGAAGCAACCCATGATCTTTTACAAGGACAAGTCCTCGTTGATGGAGCGCGTGCAGGCATACAGGCTCTGACGAACCTTCAAGGAGTCAGTCTTGGTCAAACTAGTCTAAGCTTGGCTCCATTGACAGCTACTGTCCTCTTGCTTCGTGCTCAAGCAGAGCAAGCACAAACGACAACCAAAGAAAAGGAGCTCGAAGAGCAGTTACCAGTTGAGGAAGAGGTCGTCTTTGATTCCAAACTCCCTCAAGGCTACAAACAAGTGCTTCAAGAAGGGCAAGTAGGCAAGAAAATTAGCCGCTATCTGGAAACCTGGAAAGATGGACAGTTGATTGAAAGCATTCTGATATCGGAAACAATCGAAACTGGTCAAAAACGGATTGTAGTGGTTGGTACAGCAATACTGAAAGAAGTCGAGCAGACAGGCAAAGGCAATCCTATAAGCCAAGAAAATCCAAGTAGGACAGCAACAATGCCGGAACAAGTTTCAGCAATCGAACAAGCAACTGAAGGTGAGGACAAGCTTCCAAATACAGGGGAGCAAACTAGCCTCCTCGCCTTACTTGGAGTGAGTTCAGCAGCAATCAGTGCAGCACTCCTCAGGAAAAAAGAGGAGTAAACCTGTACACTAAAATAAACGTGAGCGCCAAATAACATGGACTTGTATTTCCGACTTTACTTGAGGAAGCGGCGTTACCAATGCAGTTCTTGCAAGAAGGTTGTCGTTTCAACAAGGCCACTGATGCAAAAGACGACTCAAATTTCGATCATTCTGATGGAGGAGATTACAGCCCTTGCAGATCAAAGTTACAGTATTAAGAAGATTACAAATCTCATGCCAGTTTCTTCAGCCACGGTGATCTGTGTTCTGAAATAGCTGGAAGCGATTGCGACTTCCGTCCCCTGCCATACCAAGCGGGGGATTTTTTTGATATAATGGAGGTAATTGAAAAGAGATTCCCATCTCCGCTCAAGGTCGGCACGCCTATTTCAGATCTTGTTCTGAAATCCGTTTAGTTGTAGGAGTTTTTATGGAAAAGTTAAAGGAGCAAGCGGGGATTCACGCGGCTAGTTATGTCGAAAATGGCATGATCGTTGGTCTAGGGACCGGGTCAACAGCCTATTATTTTGTTCAAGAACTGGGCCGGAGGGTCCAGGAGGAAGGGCTGGAGATTGTGGGGGTGACCACGTCGCACCGAACTGCTGAACAGGCTGAAGGTTTGGGGATTCCGCTGAAGACCATAGACCAAGTCCTGTCTGTAGATGTGACAGTAGACGGAGCAGATGAAGTGGATCCAGATCTCAATGGAATCAAGGGTGGTGGCGGTGCCCTCTTGATGGAGAAGGTGGTAGCCTTGCCGACCCAGGAGTATATCTGGGTAGTCGATGAATCTAAGTTGGTTGAGCATCTAGGAGCCTTTCCGCTTCCTGTTGAGGTGGTCCGCTATGGAGCCCAGCAGGTCTTCCATCGCTTTAAAGAACGGGGCTACCAACCGACTTTCCGGATGGTGGATGGGGACTATTATGTAACGGACATGCAAAACTACATCATCGATTTGCATCTGGAGCAGATTGAGGATCCCTTGGCCTTGGCCGAGGAGCTAGACCGGATGGTGGGTGTTGTAGAGCATGGTCTCTTTAACCAGATGGTCCAGCGTGTGGTGGTTGCTGGTCAAGATGGTATTCGTGAAATTACAAAATAAGAGGAGTAGCAAGATGTCAAAATTTGATCGTATTCATGTGGTTGTCATGGACTCTGTGGGAATTGGCGAAGCACCAGATGCTGCTAATTTCTTCAATGCCGGAGAACCAGATACAGGTTCCGATACCCTCGGACATATTTCAGAAACGGTTGGACTCAAGGTTCCTGAGATGGAAAAAATGGGCTTGGGAAATATTCAACGTCCTGAACCTTTGAAAACTGTAGCAGCTGTTGAAAATCCAACGGGTTATGTGACCAAGTTGGAAGAACAATCCCTTGGAAAAGATACCATGACGGGTCACTGGGAATTGATGGGCTTGCACATTACAGAACCATTTGATACTTTCTGGGATGGTTTCCCAGAGGACTTGCTCCAAAAAATTGAAGAGTTCTCAGGTCGTAAGATTATTCGTGAGGCAAACAAACCGTATTCTGGAACCGCTGTGATTGATGATTTCGGACCACGTCAGATGGAAACGGGTGAGTTGATTGTCTATACTTCTGCGGACCCTGTTTTGCAGATTGCGGCTCATGAAGACATTATTCCATTGGAAGAACTATACCGCATTTGTGAGTATGCGCGTTCAATTACCCTTGAGCGCCCAACTCTCTTGGGACGGATCATTGCCCGTCCTTTTGTAGGAGAACCAGGTCATTTTACCCGGACAGCCAACCGGCATGACTACGCAGTTTCTCCATTTTCTCCAACCATATTGGACAACTTGAAAGAAGCGGGAGTTCCAACTTATGCAGTTGGAAAAATCAATGATATTTTCAATGGTTCTGGGATTTCCAACGATGTTGGGCACAATCAATCCAATGAACATGGGGTTGATCAGTTGGTTGAAACCTTGAAGAACCCTGAATTTACAACAGGTTTATCCTTCACAAACTTAGTAGACTTTGATGCCCTCTTTGGTCATCGTCGTGATCCGGAAGGGTACCGTGATTCCTTGCAAGAGTTTGATGCGCGTATTCCTGAAATTATTGCCAATATGGGGGATAAGGATCTTCTCATGATTACCGCTGACCACGGCAATGATCCGACCTTTGTGGGAACCGATCATACTCGCGAATATGTACCTCTCCTGCTTTTCAGTAAGAGCCTGGAAGGAAGTGGTCACATTGAAGTGGGGAACTTTGCGGATGTAGCCGCTACTATTGCAGATAACTTTGGCGTGAAGCCATCCATGATTGGATCTAGTTTTTTGGATCAATTAAAATAAGGAGAATCTGGGAATGACATTGATGGATAAGATTAAAGAGACAGCTGCTTTTCTACAGGACAAGGGAATCTCAGCCCCTGAATTTGGGTTGATTCTGGGTTCAGGCTTGGGTGAATTGGCAGAAGAAGTGGAAAATGCCATTGTTGTTGACTATGCAGAAATTCCCAACTGGGGTCAGTCCACAGTTGTCGGACATGCTGGTAAGCTGGTCTATGGGGATTTGGCAGGCCGTAAGGTGCTAGCTCTCCAAGGACGTTTCCATTTCTATGAAGGAAATCCGATGGAAGTCGTGACCTTCCCGGTTCGTGTTATGAAAGCTCTTGGCGCAACAGGGATCATTGTAACCAATGCGGCTGGAGGAATTGAGTATGGCCCAGGTTCCTTGATGCTGATTTCTGATCACATTAACATGACCGGTCAAAACCCATTGATTGGGGAAAACTTGGAAGAATTTGGGCCACGCTTCCCAGATATGTCAGATGCTTATACAGCAGCTTACCGCTCTCGAGCTCGTAAGGTAGCAGCGGTCTTGGACATTGAACTTCAAGAAGGTGTCTATCTAGGAGTTACAGGCCCTACCTATGAAACACCAGCCGAAATCCGTGCCTACCAAACTATGGGAGCTAGTGCCGTTGGGATGTCAACCGTTCCAGAAGTCATCGTAGCTGCCCACTCAGGAATGAAAGTTTTGGGGATTTCAGCCATTACTAACTTTGCTGCAGGCTTCCAAGCTGAACTCAACCATGAAGAAGTGGTGGAAGTAACCCAACGCATCAAAGAAAACTTCAAGTCTTTTGTCAAGGCTGTTTTAGCAGAACTGTAAAATTGAATTTTCGGAGGTCAAAGAGTCAGGAATTGACTCTTTGAGTTTCTGGATAAGAGAACATCAATCAACCACTGCGTTAAAGTTACTTCACGAACTAAAATAGGAAGGTTGAGAATCTGGTCTCAACCTCCTTTAAAAGGAGAAATCATGTCAATCCATATTGAAGCCAAAGTAGGCGAAATTGCTGATAAAATCTTACTTCCTGGAGATCCTCTTCGGGCCAAATTTATTGCAGAGAATTTTTTAGAAGATGCCGTCCTCTTTAACCAAGTCCGTAATATGTTCGGCTATACTGGGACTTACAAAGGTCATCGTGTCAGTGTGATGGGGACTGGAATGGGAATGCCATCCATTTCCATCTATGCGCGGGAATTGATTGTTGATTACGGGGTTAAAAAGTTAATCCGTGTGGGGACTGCTGGTTCCCTATCAGGAGATGTTCACGTTCGTGAATTGGTTCTAGCTCAAGCAGCTGCAACCAACTCTAACATTATTCGGAACGACTGGCCCATGTATGACTTCCCACAAATTGCTAGCTTTAAGTTGCTAGATAAGGCTTACCACATCGCCAAGGACATGGGCTTGACGACCCACGTAGGAAGTGTCCTATCCTCTGATGTCTTTTATTCTAAGTTCTTCAAGGAAAACCTTGAGCTTGGAAAACTTGGAGTCAAAGCCGTTGAAATGGAAGCCGCAGCCCTCTATTACTTGGCTGCACAACACCATGTTGAAGCTTTGGGAATTATGACCATCTCAGATAGTCTCGTAAATCCTGAAGAAGATACGACCGCAGAAGAACGCCAAAACACCTTCACCGATATGATGAAGGTTGGTTTGGAAACCTTGATTGCTGAATGAGAAAGTGGAGCCTCAGGCTCCACTTTCTTAATAGGAGAAAACGTTGGAAAAAAATCAAATTGTAGAAGTAGAAATTGTAGATCTCAGTCATGAAGGGCAGGGAATTGCCAAGGTAGACGGTCGTGTCTTTTTTGTAGACAATGCCCTGCCTGGAGAAGTCATTCGTATGCGAGTCCTTAAGGTTAACAAGAAAATCGGTTACGGCAAGGTGGAGGACTGGCTACAAGTTTCGCCTCATCGAAACCAGGAGACCAACTTGACCTATCTTCGGACTGGGATTGCAGACCTGGGCCATCTGAACTATGATCAGCAGTTGCTGTTCAAGCAAGGCCAAGTGAAGCAGAATTTGAAAAAGATTGCTGGTCTAGACAGTGTGGCCGTTGCCCCAACCCTAGCAGCTGACTCCCCTCTAGCTTATCGCAACAAAGCTGCCGTACCTGTTCGCCGGGTCCAAGGACAACTAGAAAGCGGTTTTTTCAGAAAAAACTCTCATGACTTGATTCCCATTGAAGATTTTTATATACAAGAAAAAGAAATCGACGCGTTAATCTTGGCGACCCGAAATCTCTTGAGACGCTTGGATTTAAAACCTTATGATGAGAAAGAAGGGACTGGGCTGATTCGCAATATCTTGGTGCGTCGTGCTCATTATACAGGTCAAATGATGCTAGTCTTGGTCACCACGCGCCCGAAGGTCTTCCGGATTGAAGTCTTGATTGAGCAACTGACTAAGGAATTCCCAAATCTGGTATCGATTCTGCAGAATATCAATGACCAAAAAACCAATGCCATTCTGGGCAACGAATTCCGTCTCCTTTACGGTAAGGAAACGATTGTGGACCAGATGTTGGGCAATGAGTTCGAAATTTCCGCCCAATCCTTCTACCAGGTTAACACTCCAATGGCTGAAAAACTCTACCAAGTTGCCATGGACATGGCACAACTCAAGGCCGATGACATCGCTATCGATGCTTATTCCGGTATTGGAACCATCGGACTATCCCTAGCCAAACAAGTCGCGCACGTTTATGGAGTTGAAGTCATCCCCAAAGCCGTCGAGGACAGCCAGAAAAATGCCCAACGCAATCACATCGACAATGTGACCTACGTCTGCGACCAAGCCGAAACAGCCATGCAAAACTGGGTGAAACAGGGAATCCAACCAACCGTCATCTTTGTTGACCCACCACGAAAAGGCCTCACCCCAAGCTTTATCGAATCCAGCGCCCAAGTCCAACCGGACCGCATCGTCTACATCTCCTGTAACTCCGCCACCATGGCGCGTGATGTGAAACACTACGAAGAACTTGGATACAAACTAAAGGAAGTTCAGCCGGTCGATCTGTTTCCGATGACACACCATGTGGAGGCAGTGGGATTGTTGGTGAAAGAGTAGAATTTATTGAATGAAAAGAGAATGAAAAGCCTTGGTTGCAAGGCTTTTTATTATTATGGCTTCAAGCCAGTTTTTCTCGTAGAGAAAAACGAAAAAGACTGCAACTGAGGCATTATATTATTTTTTGTTATATAATAAAATAGTAGTACAATTTGGAGGTCATAAGATATTGCAGACACTGATTGAATTTGTAGCAATTGCAGAGGAAAAAGTGGTTGATAATTTCGATAGTTACATGATGGAATTTAAAACTTTTATGGTCCAATCAGGAGTAATTGATGATGAATCAGTAGTTAGTCAAATTCATAGCCTAACTGAAGTACCACTTTATGTTATTGATTTCCATTCTGAAGAATGTATTTGGAAAATCGATGTAAAATTTAATACATATGAAAATAGTTATGAACTTGAAGTTTCAATTCAAAGTGAAAATTACAGTCTTAACATTGAAAATGACTATCTTGAACGATTAAAGGTTGTAGTGAAAAACTTTATCAAAGCTAAACATAAAAAGATATTTTGGTTGTATGATGCTGAGTCTGAATTTTTAGCAACTGATTTATACCCAAGAATTTTTATGGTTGAAAATTTAGCTAGAAAATTTATTACAATGGTAATGAATAGGAAATTTGGTATTCATTGGTGGAATCTTGTATCATTAAAAATTCAAGAAAAGCACAAAAGTAGACTTAGTGGCTACAAAGCAATACTTGATAATTTCAAAGATGTAGATGAACGATTGATGTCTATTGATACAGGTGATCTACTTGATATATTATCAAATAAAGTGATGAAGTGGGAGTCTTCCGAAGAGAATATAATGAAATTGACTCAGCCTAATTTACATTTGGAAAATTTGGCTAAAATTCTACAAAGTCAGCAAGTTGTATATGGTGATTGGTGGCAAATGATTTTTTCTCCTCTTTTGCCTGAAAGTTTTCTGGACGATTTCAAAATATTTGAATTGAATCGAAATCATATCGCTCACAATAAATTGATAGATAAATCAGCCTATAGGAAAATATTAAATTCAATTAATGTTGTTCAAGGAGGATTAGATGATGGTATGCAAAAGATGTCGTTAGAAGTTAAATCAGAGGAGGAGCGTAAGGAAGAAGAATTTGAGTCTGAATTATTCTATCTAAAAGAAGAGTCAATCCTGTCGGAAAGAATTCTTGAATTAAAGGAAAGTGAGAGTGGGGTAATAATTCGTGATAGAAATCAGATTCTAGCTAAATTCAATGATGAATTGAGTAGACTTTATGATTCGATTGAAGAAAACTTCCGATTCAGTGGGTATTTGAATTTCAGCGATTATACTGCACTAAATGATTGTAATTCAAATTGTGTTGTATTCGAAATTGAAAACAAAATAGATGGTCAGTTAATTAGTTTTGAGGCTGATACAGATATAAACGACTATGAAGGTTCCGAAAGTTTCTTATATTTAAGGTTTAAAAAAGATGGAAGTTCAAGTTCAGAATCAATTGGAAGAGTATCCTATACTAATGGAGAGGTTGAATTCGATGAGTCTCAAGGTATTTACTTGCCTGTCCAGATGGATGGTGTTTCAGAGTACGAACTGTCTAGACTAGGTAATAGATTGGTTGAAATAATAAATACTGGATTCATAGATTATAAGGCATTAGTGGAAAGTTCCAGATATTCTATAATTAAAGATGGGGGCTCTGATCCTATTTTAGATGTACCTTGTGAAGAGTGTGGGGAGGAATGGATATGTGTTGATAAAAAGATCGCAGATTTTGGTAAATGTCTGAACTGTGGAGAAATCAACGAAGTAACAGACTGTGAGAGATGTGGTCGCTATGATTTGGGTTCAAAAAGTGACGATTTTCCTTTTCTATGTGATGACTGTGAAAATTACTATTTAAAGGATTAGAATTATCGTTCCACAGTATTATCGAAAATTAATCCAATTTGATTTCGTTTCATAATATAGGTAAGACCTATCAGCACATGTGGAGGCAGTATCACTGCTTGTACGAGATGATTTAGCATCGAAGTAAAAGTAGATGCTTAGCTGTTATAAAGTGAGGAAACTTGTGACCGTAGGGTAACAGCGAAGTGCTGAATCTGGAATTGTTGGTAATGGAAGAATAGACAATCGATAATAATACCTATTCCTGGTAATCTTTGTGAGAAAATATTCGGTGATAGTCGAATAATGATTGGTTGAATTGCTAATAAATAAGCTATGGCATGCTCTTCAACAATTGAAGAGTGCTCTCTGCTAACAAATAGGAGGTTCCATCATGAGTATTTGGGATGAATTAAAATTGGTCCATTTGGCTAGTAGGAGGTCATTTGAGAGAGGACTTCGTTACTATTTCCAAAAGAAAGTTCTGGGAATGGAGATCTTGGCTGAAGGTGTTTTCAAAGGAGAAGTCAGTGGTTCGAATCATCAAATTTATCAAGTAGAAATCTATATTCATCAGCCACGTAAGTCGAACTGCACTTGTCCTTTTGCAGCTGGTAGACAAGTTGTCTGCAAACATATGGTTGCCCTTTATTTCCAACAGTTCCCAGAACAAGCACAAGCGGTGCTTGATTATTGGGAGCAAGAGGAACGAGAAAAAGAGATGCTCCGTCAAGCTATGGAAGATGAGATGCGATTGCTACGAGAGCAGAAGCTTCAAAAAATTACAGCCTATGTAGACAAGCTGACCCCAGATCAATTACGGGAGGAATTGATCGAAACTTTGATGAAAATGGAAGAGCTCACTAGTCAAGAAACGGATGTTTTTTACGAAGAAGAAGACTACGAAGATGACTGGTATGATGAAGAGAATGGATACTTTTTCTTCTGAGATAGCTATTTTTGACTGAATTTCCCCCAATTTTGGCTCACTAACCACTAGGTTAGTGAGCTTTTTTCATAATAAGCTTGAACATTATATCGAGGTTTGATATAATCTAGTTATAACGTATCGCGATATATCGTATGTAGATGTAAGAAAGAGAGGATTTATGATTAGTGACAAATTGAAAAGAAGTTATGTTCCCATGACGGAATCTGCCTTCTACATCTTGTTCAGCCTTCAATCGCCCCAGCATGGCTATGGAATTGGACAGAATGTCAAAAGCTTGACCAATGACGAAGTGAAAATTGGACCTGGGACTATGTATGGTTCTTTGTCAAAAATGGAAAAGGACGGACTCATCCAATTTGTAGGTGAGGAAGAAAAAAGGAAGATCTACGTCATCACGGAACTCGGTAAGGAGATTCTAGACACAGAAATACAACGAATCGCAAGATTGTATCGGAATAGTAGAGGAGAATAAGCAATGGCGAAAAGAAAAGTTCTGTTTAGATGGTTTACAATTGCGGATTATCTTGAGGAAGAAGTCTGGTTGTCCCAGCAGCAACAACAAGGTTGGAAATTGGTTGATATTAAACCGATTGGGATTTTTGCTTTTGAAGAAACCACTGAAACACAAGCCATCTACAAACTGGATTTTAAAAATCAGAATCCAGCAGAGGATTATATTCAGATGTATCGAGATTATGGCTGGGAATATGTAACCAAATGCAATGGTTGGAATTATTTCAGAAGCATTGAGGGAGCGCAAGTAGGTGCTGAGGAATTGGATATTTTTTCAGATGATGCTTCAAAATTGGAGATGATTCAAGAAGTTTTTCAAAAACGAATTCTCCCGATTGTTGCTATCTTTTTATCGATTATTCTCCCGACCCTTTTTAGAAAAATAAATGTATCATCAGGAATTGCAAGTTTTATCTTTAATTTTTATGTCTTTCTTGCAATTGTTTATGTTCTTTTATTGGGATATACAGGTTGGAAATTATTGAAATTAAAGCGCTCCTTAACAAATCGTATTCGAAATTAAACGATTTTCTCTTTAAATATGGAAGCGACTGTTATTTTCCCTGCTAAAGTTTCATCAGTAAATAATTGAAGAATAGGAAACAAAATGCTAACATTTTAGATAGATGTTAGCATTTTGTTTTTAAGTAAAGGTTTAAGGAATGGAAAAGAAGCATCAAATTTTTGAGAGTATGGATGAAAACAGTGGTTTTCTAACGTATCAACAAGTTCTTGAAAAGGAACTTCCTTACAAGTCATTGTTAAATATGGTGAGTGAGGAGCAGGTCGTAGTGGAAGAAAAAGGGCTTTATCGTTTACCAGATACATATCTGGATGAATGGTTTGTGCTGCAACATCGTTTTTCCAAAGGAATTTATTCTTTGGACACTGCCTTATGGTTACATGGATTGACCTTGACAGTCCCGTTTGAGATGAGTATGAGCTTTCCATATGGGACAAATACAAAAAATATCAAAGAAGGAGGAGTGCGACCGGTCATCCTACGTTCCAATTATGAGACAGGTATTGTGGAATTAGAGCGGCTACCAGGTCAAGTGGTAAGAGTGTATGAGCTAGAAAGGACATTGGTTGAGTGTCTTCGGCCTATTTACCATATCGATATTCAAGTAGTCGCTCCAGCTTTTCAGGCCTATTTTAAGAGTGGGACGATTAAGCTCTCAAAACTCTTTCAATACGCCAAGATTTTTAGAGTAGAAAAGAAGCTACAATCTTATCTGGAGGTATTACAATGAAGTTTTCAAATGCAGTTAGTTTTAAAGCGAAGATTAAAAATTTAGCGAAAGAAAAAGCGGTGCCTCCGCAACAAATTCAGCAAAATTATCTGATTGAACAAGTTCTGAAATTAATTGCGACGAGTAATTTTAAAGATCATTTTATTGTAAAAGGTGGCTATCTGATTGGGCACTTAATCGGAGTTGACAAACGTACTACAATGGATTTGGATGTTACATTAAAGGGAACAGAGCTAGATCAAAAGAACCTTCTGGCCATGTTCGAAGAGATTTTGTCACAGCCAACTGAGAATTTTAGTTTTACAGTGGATGGATTAGAACCGATTCGCAAAGATGATCAATATGGGGGCTATGCCTTAAAATTGAACGCGACATTTGAAAAATTGCGAGAGGTAGTCTTTATAGACATCACAACCGGAGACAGTATTACGCCTAGAGAGATTCGCTACACGATCGAATCTGTTTTCTCAAATGAAGTGATAAAGGTTTGGGCCTATAATCTGGAAACAGTTCTCGCTGAAAAATTAGAAGCAATCATTAGTCGAGGACAAGCTTCCACTCGTCCCCGTGATCGTTATGATCTTTTTTCCTTGTTTAAACTTAGAAATGAAGAGATTGACTACTTTGTACTAGGAAATGCATTGAAAAACACTACAACTAAGAGAGGAAGTAGCGAGTTTCTAGATTATTGGGAAGAGCAAGTAGATAGTATTGAAAATTCTGAGTATCAAAGACAGCTTTGGCTACGGTATCAGAAGCAATTTACTTATGCTCGACTGATTTCATTTGAAGAATCTGTTCAAGTTGTAAGGGATTTGATGCAAAAAACTGACACTAAGAGGGACGATTAGTACTCTAACCTAGACTTGGAATGGCACCTTTGGATTAGCTCTCCCCCACATTCCAAAAAACCACAAACCGCTAACGTTTTCAATCAATGTTAGCGGTTTGTTTCGAATCTTCTTCCAACTGTACTTGAACTTCTTCGATAAAGGCTCGTTCAATCGGACTTTGTTTACGGTTTTTCTTCCAGATGAGGAAAAGCTTTGAGACTTCGAGATTTTCTATTGGGATGGTGACTAAATCTGGGTCATGTAAGATGCCATCAAAGGCGAGGGCGATTCCGACGTCTGCTTTGACTAGAAGGCCGGCGTTGTAGAGGAGATTGTATGTGGCGACAATTATGGCTTGATCAAGTTCTTGGAAAATCAGGTGTTTGCTATCGGTTTGAGAAGAAATGATGAGGGGATAGGCTAGGGTATCGCTGACGCTTACTTTTTTTCGTTTGGCTAGTTTGTGGTTTTTGGGAACGATGATAGACCAGCGATCTTTTCTGGGGAGTTCTAGATGCTGGTATTTTTGTGGAATTTGGGTTCCGAAAACGATTCCGAAGTCAAGGGTTCCTTGGTTTAGGCCTTCGTATACGTCGTCGGCGTTGCCGGATCGGAAATGAAGACGGACCTGTGGATAGAGAGCGGTCATACTTTCGCTGGCGCGTGCGATCAGTTGGAGTGAGGAGCTTTCAGCCGCTCCGATATAAATTTCTCCAGTGATGTCTCCTTGTTTTCCAAGATTTTCTTCTGTTTTCTGAACCAGGGACAGGATTTCTAGTGCCCTATTGTAGAGGTACTGTCCATCGTCTGTCAGCTGGAGTTGGCGGCTAGAGCGTTTGAATAGCAGGGTTCCGAACTCTTCCTCCAAATCCTTGATTTGTCGCGACAGGGTTGGTTGGGTAATGCCGAGTTTTTCCGCGGCGCGCGTGATACTTCCCTCTTGGGCGATGGTTACAAAGTAATTTAGAACACGTATATCCATTTTGTTATTCCTCCTTTTTTATTATATACCTAAAAAGCATATAATAGATAGAAAATAGGTATTTGTTATTTTATTTTGTGAGAGTTATACTGGTTTTACCGTAAAAATAGAAAGTAGGAAATCGCAATGAATCAGACTAAACTTGAAACAAAATGGGATAAGGTCTTTGCCAAAAGTGATCGGGTACATCATGAAAAAGTGACGTTTACCAATCATTTCGGGATTGAATTGGTAGCGGATCTCTATAAGCCCAAGGCTGTGTCTGAGAGTCTACCAGCTTTAGCAGTAGCAGGGCCTTTTGGAGCGGTTAAGGAACAGGTATCCGGGCTTTATGCACAAGAAATGGCTGAGCGAGGTTTTCTAACAATTGCTTTTGATCCCTCATTTACAGGAGAATCCGGAGGCTTCCCACGTGCTATGCACTCTCCGGATATCAATACAGAAGATTTTCAAGCAGCGATTGATTTCTTGGTGACCCATCCACAGGTTGATGAAAATCGCATCGGGGCGATTGGAATCTGTGGCTGGGCTGGCTATGTCATCAACTTAGCTGCGATTGACCCACGAGTTAAGGTAGCTGTCGCTTCAACTCTATATGACCTTTCTCGTGTAGCTGCAAAGGGATATTTTGATGAAGCTGATAGTGAAGAAGCCCGCTACCAAACGCGTGTGGCTCTGGCTGACCAACGAACTGCTGATACTAAGACAGAAACGTTCCAATTAGCAGGTGGTGTAGTGGATCCTTTGCCAGAGGATGCTCCTTATTTTGTGAAAGATTACTATGCTTATTATAAACAGCCTCGTGGCTACCACGCGCGTAGTGTCAATTCTAATGATGGTTGGGCTGTCCAAGCAGCCACTTCACTGGCTAACACTCGTTTGTGGCAATACAGCTATGAGATTCGCAATGCCGTATTAATTGTTCATGGCGACAAAGCCCATTCCTATTATATGGGAAAAGATGCCTTCGGCCAACTAAAAGGAGACAACAAAAAGCTATTGACAGTGGAAGGAGCTAGTCACACAGATTTATATGATCAGATCGATAAGATTCCATTTGATGAGATGAAGGACTTTATTCTTGAAAATATGAAATAGGAGAAAGTGATGGCGAGCTTGCTTGAGAAAATCCAAAATCAGGGTGAGATTTTACCTGGAGATCCGCTATTCAAAGAAATACACCAGATAAAGTCTGGGAAGGAGACAATCATTCAGCGCTTAAACACTGGAATGATGTCAAAGGAAGAAATTCAAAAGCAGGTAAGCTCCGTTACTAGTCTGAACCTCGATCAGTCTGTGGAAATTTCTCTCCCTTTCCAAACAGACTTTGGCGCTCAGATCCGTTCTGGTAAGGATCGCTTTATTAATAAGGAAGCTTTCATTGTGGAGCTAGGTAGAATTGAGATTGAAGACCATGTTTTGATTGGTCCCAGGGTAACACTTCTAACGGTCAATCATATCTTGGAACCCGCGAAAAGAAGGGGGGTAGTGACTCGGCCAATTAAAATAAGAAAAAATGCTTGGTTAGGGGCTGGTGTAACGGTTCTTTCTGGAGTTACGATTGGTGAAAATGCGGTTGTTGCGGCAAATAGCACGGTGACGAAGGATGTACCAGCTAATACAATCGTAGCTGGTACTCCAGCAAAAGTCATTAGAAGTCTAGCCTAACAACTAGTTCATTGTAAAAAGGAGAAATAGCATTGTGGCGGTAAGGAATAAAAAGATGTTTTGAGGAATCTTGGGACTTCTAGTTCTTTTTACTCTTGGGATTGCCTTGTTTGTTACTTGGCAACTTCAAAATACAACTTCGGTAGGTCAATCTACCCAAGAAATGACGGAGGAGTATTAATACTCATTAAATTTCAAATTCTGGCGTTGTCAAGCCTCTTCGGTGAACCTTAGTTCTACCATCATCGGCTTTCCTAGTCATCTTTTTGAAATTTTTCGAGTATTCCGATTTAGAAGTTAGTTAAGGGCACCTCGAAAAACTCCGGTTTTGCATCAAATCATGTCGTAGAAATCTTGATAAATCAATGTTCGAATTTTTAAGAGTTTAGTTTTTAGAGGTGCCCTTTTAAGTATAAATAGACACAAAAGAAATAATTAGAGAGTTTGTGGGACAGTCAGATCTTTATGATAGTTCGAGCTCTCCAGAGGCTAGGGTCTATTTCATTGATCGAGGGAATGGTTTTTATTTGAAGCAAAGTTCAAAGGGAACTTTGAAGCTAGAAGCAGAAATGACTGGTTATGTTCATTCCAAGGGACTGGGAGCTGAGGTGGTGAGTTATGTTCGGAGGCTCGCGATTGGTTTTTGACGGGAGCTGTTAAGGGAGAAGACGCGGTTGCTCAAAGATACTTGGAAGATTCTCGGCGTTTAAGTGAGGTGCTGGGGCAGGAACTATGGCGTTTCCATGAGCTTGATGTTGATGGTTGTCCTGTTATGCACAGGACGGGGACTTTTCTGGACCTGGCTGAAAGGAACTATCGGTTAGGGCACTTCAATCCAACTTTATTCGAATCTTCCTTTTCTTTTTCTTCCGCAGAGGAGGCTTATAAAGTACTGCAAGATGGTAAAAATCTGCTTCAAAGTCGGGTGCTCCTGCACGGGGATTATTTCCTTCCCAATGTGATGTTGCAGGATTAGCGGCTGACGGGCTTCATTGATGTGGGAACCGGAGGTGTGGGTGATCGGCATATGGCTCTCTTTTGGGGGATTTGGAGTCTCAACTTTAACCTTCAGACCAATGAGTTCGCGGATTGTTTTTTGGATGCTTATGGTCGTGATGTTGTAAACCCTGAGCTATTTTCTGTGATTGCAGCGGCAGAGGTCTTGGTATAAAAGAGGGTGTGTGTAACCAGTTAATAGACTGAAACAATGTTTGTGTAAGCCTTTTCAAAACTTGCTAATTTTTGTATAATATATTGTGAAAAAAGATTCAAAAAGTGAGGAATTGTTATGGCAGCAGAAAATAGTTTAATGTCTATCTTAAAAAAGGGTATTTTGAAAAAAGAAGACTTGTATGATACAAGCTATTGGGCTTATGCGTTGAGATCGATTTTGGCCAGTGTTTATTTGGCGGTTGGAATTGCTATTTCGATGTTTACAGCTGATAAAATGAATCAATTCGTTCCTGGATTGGGCAGGTTTGGATATGGTCTTCTTTTTGGATGGGGGCTCTTGATTCTGCTTTACATGAATACCGAATTGGGGACTTCAAATATGATGTATATGACAGTAGCTACCCATCGAAAGTTACTGACTCCTAAAAAAGCATTGAAAATCCTAGCCACCTGTATAGGATTTAATTTTATTGGGGCTATCATCGTAGCATTTCTCTTAAGTCAAACTTCTCCGTTTTTAATGGAGAGTCGTTTCTTAGTGGAGGGAACAGTGGCGAAATTGGCTAAGAGTCCCTGGGTTTTATTTATGGATGGTGTTTTTGCAAATATTATTGTGAACATTTCCGTCTTTTGTTATTTACGAATGAAGGATGATGCAGGGAAACTGATATCTGTTGCCTTTATTATGTATATTTTCGCATTCTTTGGCTTTGAGCATGTCATTGCGAATTTTTCTATATTCTTTTTATCGATTTTTACAACTGGTGGAGCTGTTGAAGGGATGACACTGACTAGCGTTCTGATGAATTTCCTCATGTCAGGGTTGGGAAATTTCGTTGGTGGAGGTCTTGTTATCGGCTTATTGTATAGCTGGTTGAATGAGCAGTCGGATCTTTATGTGGATTAGATGAAACTTTTAGGTATTGAATTGTATTTGGTATTCTCACAGTCAGGCTAGAATCCAGAGTGTACTGATTTTACACGGGAAAAGAATACTCGGTTCGATGCGTTCCAAGAATGAGCTCTAAATTTTCGAATTTTCTAGGGCAAGCTGGGAGAAAGTAGGGTATCTTTATTTTAGGGTGAATGATTGTTTTACATTCCCAAATGACCTTGATCCCAGGCTATCGATAATTAGACTTCCTGCAAAACAGTGACGGAACTTGAGATTCATCGGAGTTATCATTTGAAAAAAGACTGAGTCACAAAAAGTCACAAGATATTTCAGTGTGGTTATGCGCTATTTCCTGCTGTGAAATTGGACCACATACATTGGTTCCGCAGGAAGTCTATTGTTTAGATCAAGTCTCTTTAGTTGTCTCTTCTTCTTTGTCATGCTATCCTGTAAATCAACTAGAAGGAAGAGGTTCTGATTTTCCCTTATGAAAAAATGGAAAAAGGTGTTGCTGGCGGCTTTGGCTTTGGTAAGTCTGGGTGCTGGTTGTCTTGTAAATAAGGAGGTCGCTGCGGTGGAGAAGTACACGTTTCCGGCGGAGGATGAGAAGCACGAAGGGACTTGGCTGACCTGGCCGCATGCTAAGACTTATGGAAAGGCTTACCAAAAACCCATTGAGCCTATTTGGGTTCAGATGGCCAAGTCCCTGCATACAGGTGAGAAGGTGCACATCATGGTCTACGATGAGCAGGAAGAAGCGCGTGTTCAGGCGCTTCTGGAGAAGGAAGGCTTGGATATGAGCCAGGTTGACTTTTTGGTTGTGCCTAGTGATGATGTCTGGTCTCGTGATACGGGTCCGATGTTCGTACGGGATGAAGCAGGGGAGTTGCGGATTGTCGATTTCGGTTTTAATGGCTGGGGGGACAGGATGGAGTCCGCAAATGACGATGTCATTCCCCAGCGTGTGGCGGAGGCCAAGGGGTACTCTCGCCTAGACGTAGCAGACTTTGTCTTGGAAGGTGGTTCGGTTGAGTTGGACGGTCACGGGACTGCTCTGCTCACGCGCAGCGCTGTCCTGAATGAGAATCGGAATCCTGGTATGAGCCAGGAAGAGGCGGAAGCCTACATGACTCAGTATCTGGGCGCTGCGAACTTTATCTGGTTAGATGGGGTCAGTGGTGAAGATATTACCGATGCCCACATTGATGCCATTGCCCGTTTTGTGGATGACAAGCGGATGGTAGCAGTGAGCAAAGCCGATTTTTTTGATTTATATGAAGGAATTAAAAGGAAGGATTTAGAGATTCTGTATGCGGCTCAAAATGAAAAAGGTGAGGCCTACGCAATCACCGAGTTGCCCCTGACCAAGAAAAACGTGAAGGGGCTCGACTACAAGGGCAGCTATGTCAATTTCTACGTGGGGAATGAGGTTGTCTTGGTACCAATCTATTCCGATGCGAATGACCAAGAAGCCATGGACAAAATTCAAAAACTTTACCCGGATCGGGAAGTGGTTGGAATTGACGTCAGCAAGCTCTACAAAAATGTGTCAATCAAAGATGATTATGTCCCGAAAAAATGATTAATATGGGCTAGAATAATTAGCGCGATTTTATTTGACACCAGGTACCTTTGAAGCTGTTTTTTAGACTAAACCAAGGCTACGATTAGCCT
>NZ_JADPMS010000028.1:0-26824 GCF_015686645.1 Streptococcus sp. NLN76
CTGCTTTTCTGATGCTGTTTATGCCTGTAAACAATTTCTGAAAAACAGGCTCACTTCTTCTAAGTTGAAAACTTACATAGAAAGACATTTATCAATCATTCGTCCAGGTCGGACGTTTGAAAGGCGACTGAAAAATCAATCAGTAGTAAGCTTCACCTACAGAGTATCATAATTTTTAAAAAGGGTATAAAAACCTTTATTTGGCATGCACAAAAAGACCACTTTCGAAAGTCATATATCAATTTGAACTTCCAAAGTGGTCTTATTTTAGATTCTAAGCCTTAACTTAATGACATTGGATCCAATGTCCAGTATTTTTCTTATCCCAAGTCTTGACCGTTTGTGGCGATGACTTGTTTGTACCAATGGAAGGATTTTTTCTTGGAGCGTGTGAGGGTTCCCTTGCCTTCATTATCCCGGTCAACATAGATGAAACCGTACCGTTTCTTCATTTCACCAGTTCCTGCTGAAACCAGGTCGATACAGCCCCAAGTGGTATAACCGAGGAGCTCAACACCATCTTCTACAATGGCATCTCGCATAGCCGCAATGTGTTGGCGTAGGTAGTCGATTCGATAATCGTCTTCGACGTAACCATTCTCATCAGGTGTATCAATAGCACCTAAGCCGTTTTCAACAATGAACATAGGTTTTTGGTAACGATCCCAGATGGCATTGAGGGTAATGCGGAGTCCGAGTGGGTCAATTTGCCAGCCCCATTCGGAAGCTTCCAAATATGGATTTTTAATGGAAGCAAAGATATTTCCTTCAGTCTTTTCATTGACCTCTGGATCTCCAGAAGCTACTCGGCTTGAGTAGTAAGAGAAGGAGATGAAATCAACTGTGTAGTCTCGCAGTAAGGCCAAATCTTCCTCTGACATTTCTACATCAATCCCCAAGCGCTCCCATTTTTTCTTAGCATAGTTTGGATACTCTCCACGGGCTTGAACATCGATGAAGAAATAGTTTTCTCGATCTTCTTGTAGGGCTGCCCAATAGTCTCGTGGATGGGCGGTGTTTGGATAATATTGTCCCGCAGCCAACATACAGCCGACCTTATTTTCAGGATCAATTTCATGGGCCACTTTCGTTGCAATGGCAGATGCGACCAACTCATGGTGGGCTGCTTGGTATTTCACTTGCTCTTGGTTCTCCCCTTCCTCGAAGTAGAGACCTGCCCCCATAAATGGGGCGTGGAGGATCATATTAATTTCGTTAAAGGTTAGCCAGTATTTCACCAAACCCTTGTAGCGCATGAAGAGAGTCCGACAGAGCCGTTCATAAAACTCTAGCATCTTGCGGTTTCGCCAGCCCCCATACTCTTCAATCAAGTGCATTGGGCAGTCAAAATGGGTGATGGTTACCAAGGGCTCAATTCCATGTTTGTGGCACTCTTTGAAGAGTTTTTCATAAAATTCCAAACCTTTTTCATTCGGCTCTAACTCATCGCCCTTGGGGAAAATCCGAGACCAGGCAATCGAGAGGCGGTAAGTCTTGAAGCCCATCTCCCCAAAGAGGGCAATATCCTCTTTGTAGTGGTGGTACATGTCAATCGACTCCTTAGCTGGATAAAAATACCCTTCCTCAAAGTCAAACATCTTGCGCTGACCAGCAATAATCGGGAAGCGCTCCTCACCGATGGGAACAACATCCACATTGGCTAGCCCACGGCCATCGACATCATAAGCCCCTTCACATTGATTGGCAGCCGTAGCGCCACCCCACAAAAATCCTTGCGGAAAACCTTTATTCATTTGAACCTCCTTAATCTATTTCTTATCTCTAACACTATTCATATGATCAAAACTGCCTGTTCAAAAGAGCCATTCCACTTCTTTAATGGGATCAACCACGCGAACCAAACAGATTTGATCCCCATACATATCCAATTGAAAAATACTACAGTTCGAGATGGTAAAATCTTCTGGTACTAACAGTTCCAATTGATTTTGCAGTAAGAAAGACCAAATGGCTGCACCATGGCTCACAACTAGAACTTCTTGGCCGGCTGTTTCCTGGAACAATTGTCGGACAGTCGTGTCAACTCGGACACCAACATCCGCAATCGCTTCCCCACCATAAGGAACCAGTAAGTCTTCAAAATTATTGGCACCTGGTCGAAACTTGGGTAGGAGATTCCAAGGCTGGGCTTCAAATTCTCCGAAGTTCATTTCTTTAATTCCCTTTAACTGCTTCACATCGTCCATTCCGGAAACCAACTTGGCCGTGTCGGTTGCCCGCTCCTGGGTGGAAGAGAAAGCCTTGTTAAAACTAATTTCCTCGCCCTCAAAAAACGCCTTAGCCTTTTTTGCCTGTCGAATCCCTTCCTCTGTTAAGGGAGAGTCTACCGCTCCCTGGGTCAAACCTTGAAGGTTAAAAAGAGTTTGTCCGTGCCGCATGAGGTAAAATGCCATTCGATCCTCCTAGTCTAGTTCTTCACCGTTTGAACGAATCACCTTTTGATACCAGTAGAATGAATCCTTTGGTGTCCGTTCAAGGCTACCGTTCCCGAGGTCATCCATATCCACATAGATAAAACCATAGCGTTTGCGCATCTCGCCTGTTCCAGCAGATACGATGTCGATACAGCCCCATGTTGTATAGCCAATCAGGTCTACTCCATTCGCAATGGCCTTGGCCATGGCTTGGATGTGAGAACGGTGGTAGTCAATACGATAGTCATCATGGATCGCCCCATCTTCCTCGACCGTGTCCAAAGCTCCCAAGCCATTTTCAACAATCATCACAGGAATGTCATAGCGATCATAGATCTTTTCCAAATAATATTGAAGACCAGTCGGATCTTGTGCCCAACCCCAATCAGAATATTCCAAATAGGGGTTCTTAGCTCCAACTGAGAAGTTTCCTGAAACTTTTTCATCCACCTCATGGGTTGTCACAACCGTCGACATATAATAAGAGAAGGTATAGAGGTCAATCGTACCCTGAGCGAGAATGTCCAAATCATCTGCTTCCATTTGCAGCTCGACATTGTGTTCCTGCCACAAACGTTTGGCATAAGAGCCGTAACGACCTTTGGCTTGGACATCTGAACAATAATAGATATTTTTCTCCCACTGATGCTGATTTTCCAGAATATCTGCTGGGTCACTGCTTCCTGGATAGAAGGTAATCCCACAGATCATATTGCCAAATCGAAAATCAGGGTTTATTTTCCGCCCAAGTTGGATTGCCTTAGCAGAGGCTAAAAACTGATGATGCAACTGTTGGTAAGCATCCTGAAAATCTTGGTCCGAAGCCTGACCAAACATATCTAAAAACATGATGGTGTTATTGATTTCGTTAAAGGTTAACCAGTACTTGACCAAATCTTTGTACTCATTAAATAGTGTCTCCGCATACCGAACATAGAAATCCACTAATTTCCGGTCAGACCAACCATTAAAACGAGTTTCTAATGAAAGTGGGGTATCAAAATGCCAAATCGACACCAAGGGCTCAATGCCATACTTGTGACACTCTTCAAAGACGGAACGATAAAAGTCTAACCCTGCTTGATTCGGTTCAGAATCATCTCCATTTGGGAAAATCCGGGCCCAGGAAACGGACAGACGGAAAACGGAATAGCCCATCTCCGCAAAAAGCTTAATATCTTCCTTGTAACGGTGGTAAAAATCTACCGCTTGGTGGTTCGGATAATAGTGGTCTTCTAGAATGGCATAATGAGCTCCTTCAGGTAAATGACCACCCATGTGCCCCATAGAAGCATACTTCCCAGGATTCCCATCCTTGTCGATATAGGTTGTGTAGCGGGGACTGGTCGCCGTTCCACCAGTTGTCACATCTGTTTGAACCAAACCTCGTCCATCCAGGTTATAAGCTCCTTCAGCTTGATTGGCAGCAATCGCACCACCCCATAAAAAGTTTTTTGGAAAACGTGTCATCTGTATTTCTCCTTCTCGTATTTATTCTAAACCGTTATAGTCTTTTAGTTTGCTTTTAGTACAAGGCAGCGAGGCGCAGGCAGTACTAAAGTACGGCAAGACGAGCTAACACAGTAATAAAAGATAAACTAAAAGAGTATAATTCAATCGGATTCTTTTCAAACCCTAGGATAGCCGACTCATAGTAGCCATCTCCCCTTTTAAGCGGTCCTGAAAGGACCTGATAGCCATCCATCCTCACGGAAGCTCTCGGTTAAAGCATCAACAGCTTCCTCGCTACCGAGTGAAAAGACCAAGTGACTATACTCCACGCGCTCCGTCGCCAAGGCGTAATCACCGACACTTTCCTTGTTCATCATTTCTAACCGAGCCCCATCGTCAAAACTCAAAAAATAGGAAGAGAAGCCCGTTTTAGGATTATGGTATCGATCATTCGATTCAGCTCCAAAATAAGTCTGAAAAAAATTCCTTGGCGGCTCCCAAATCTTTTACATACAATGCTAAGTGTTCAATTCTCATGCCTACCTCCCTTCAACTGATAACTCTAGTATAGTCGGATTGTAAACGATTTTCTTATCAGAAAATCTGCTATAATGATACTATCCTATGAAACGAGGACACTATGAAGAAAGAACTAACCGACTCCTATTTCTATCACCAAGTAGATTTTGAAAACAACCTCCTCCCCTTTAAGCGTTTTGAAACCCAGGTTCAAAATGGCCAACCTGACATCCTCTTCCACTGGCACAATGAATGTGAAATGACCTATGTGGAGGCTGGTAGCGCCCGCTACCATATCGACTATGAATATTTCGACAGTCAGCCTGGTGACCTCATTTTCATCCGCCCCAACGCAACCCACTCCATCCATCCCATCGAGATGAAAGAGCACAAGACCCAGAGCATTCTCTTTCACCTTGATTTCTTGGGGGCTACTCACCTAGATCAGACCAGCCTCAACTACCTCCAACCTCTACAAACCGACAAGGCTAAGTTTATCTCCCGTATTCAACCTCAAGACCCTGGCTATGAAGAGATTAAGAACTGTTTCTTACAGATTCTCGCCCTCGACCTAGAGGCTGATTACTATGAGCTTTTGCTCAAGAGCAAACTGTTTGAACTCTTTCATCTTCTTTTTTCCTTTTCCTATGTTGTCGAAAAAAGAACAGATGATCTTTATCGTAAAAACGAGAGCTTGCGTGGGTTAATCGACTATATCCACAACCATTACGAGGAAAATCTCAGCATGGACTTACTGTCTCAGCAGATGGGGTACAGCAAGGCTCACTTCATGGCGGTATTTAAACAACACATGGGAATCTCCTGTATGGAATTTATCATTCAGGTTCGATTACGAGCAGCCTGTGAATTATTGGCAACCAGCATGAAACCTATTGTCGATATCGCCCATCAGGTTGGCTTTAATAATTTGTCCAACTTCAATCGGCAATTTAAAAAAAGTCATCACCTGACTCCCAGTCAGTACCGGAAACAATTTCGAAAACAAGTGTAACAAGCAAGGCCAGGGCTTCTCCACCCTGGCCTTATACTCTTTTACTCACATCGAGTATACCCCTTGTCCCTGAATTTCTTAAGATGGACAGCCATTAGCTGACGGTGGTCAGGAGGTAGTCCCCAACTTGCACTTCACTTTCTTGGCTAACGAGAATATCCTCGTAGAGGGAAGTATTGGTTACAATGATTGGGGTTGTGATTGGAAGGCCTGCGGCTTTAATGACCTCCATATCAAATTCCAACAGTTTTTGACCAGCTTCAATAGAATCTCCAATTTCCACAAAGCTTTCAAATCCTTCTCCGTTGAGAGAAACCGTATCCATCCCTACATGGAGCAAAATTTCTGCTCCATTTTCTGTCTTGATTCCGATAGCATGTTTGGTTGGGAATAAGAGGGTAACCTCCCCCTTGACTGGGGCATAAAGTGTGCCTTGGCTAGGTTCGATGGCAATTCCTTTCCCCATAGCACCTGATGCGAAAACAGGATCTGGAACATCTGCTAGTTGCACAATTGCTCCCTGGAGCGGACTGGCTACAATTTCTTGTTGAATCTCCTTGTGCGGAGCGTCTGCTTCTTCTTTTTCTTCTTCAATCGATTCAAGAGAACTACCATATAAGTTGGCAACAGGAAGCGCCATTTGAATGCCGAATGAGATTACAACGGCTGCTACGGAAGCGATAATAGCTGAGATCACTCCGGATAGACTACCGGTTGCAGGGTCAATCAAGGCTGGATACATAAAGACTCCAATAGCCCCAATCGAGTAATTGAAAATACCAGAAATCATGCTATAGGCTCCTACAAATCCAGAGACAACGCAGGAAATAATAAATGGGGTCCGCATTGGAAGGGTTATTCCATATATAGCTGGCTCTGTCACCCCAAATATAGCGGAAATAAGGGCTGGCAGGGATAGGGTTTTGACTTTGGATTCCTTAGTTTTCAAGAAGATTGCCAGGAGTACCCCAACTTGGGTAAAGCTCGGGAATAATGCTGGAACTAATATTGCAGATTGTCCGTTACTTGCCACGTCCACAATCGCCAATGGGACAATGGCCCAATGCATTCCAAACATAACCATAACTTGCCAGAGCCCTCCGAGGACAACTCCATAAAGAATAGGACTGATTCCCATAATGTATTGGAAAAATAGGCTCAAACCATCTGAAATGAGATTCCCAATTGGTCCTACAAGCAGGAAGGTAATCGGAACTGCTAGCAGGATGGTCGCTAGAGGAACCAAGAAAAGTTTCACCACATCAGGGATCACTTTTCGTGCTCCTCTTTCAATATAGGAGGCTACCCAGACTGCAAGAATTGCGGGGATTACAGTTGAATAATAGCCTCCGGTCGGAAGAGAGAATGGGATCCCAAAAACAGTGTTCATCCCGGACTCGGTCAAAACTTCGACCGCTCCAGGTAAACTTGGATAGACCAAGGCAGCTCCAATGGCAAGAGCTGTAAATTCATTTACCTTAAATTTCCGAGCAGATGTCAAGGCAATGATGAGTGGAAGATACTGAAAGAAGCCATCTCCTGCTGCATTTAAAATGGCATATAAGGCACTGTTATCAGCGGTCATGCCATTGGCACCAAGAACAGCGACCAATCCTTTGATAATACCAGCTGCCGCCAAGGCCCCTAAGAAGGGTTGGAAAATACCAGAAATCAGATCTACAAATCGCTCGAAGAGATTCCCATTAACTTTGTCGCCTTCATCAATATCCAAGCTACCATTTCCCACAATTCCTGCAGCAGTCTGTACTGCCACATAGACATCTGGAACATGATTGCCAATAACCACCTGGTACTGACCACCTGCTTGCACTACGGTCACGATCCCATCACGCGCTTTGAGGTAATCCGTATCTGCTTTTCCCTCATCTTTCAGTGTAAACCGTAACCGTGTAATACAGTGTTTGAGTTCACTGATATTTTCTTTGCCACCGACATGCTCCACAATGTCCTTGGCTAATTCACTATAATCCTTTGCCATAAGAGGCTCCTTTCTGACTGGAACAAACAAAAAAACCTAAACATATACCGACATGCCGACGACAAAAAGAGCTATCGCTGACACATTCGTATATATTTAGGTTTTGCCTGCTTCCCAGTAACAATCCTTTGATGATTCTATCCTACCAAATACCTTGTCATTTTGCAAGCGTTTTCTAAAAAGTTTTTTCGTTGATTTTTGAAATTTTTAGTGCTATACTGTTTACACAGTAAACACATGGAAGGGAGATCTTATGGCAACTTCAACAACTCCAATTGCTATCAGACTTGACGATGATCTTGTAAGACTCATCGAAGAGTATGCAAAAGGTCAGCAAATCACAAAATCAGATTTTATTCGCGATGCAGTTCTAGAAAAAATAGAGGATATGTATGATATCGCTGTTGCTGACATCGCTTATAAAGACTGGGTTGCAAGTGGAAAGAAGACCTATTCACTTGAAGAAACTTTAGAACGATATGGCTAAATATACAGTAGAATTTGCAGAATCCTTTCATAACGATCTTGAAAAACTGGATCGAAGCATCCAGCGACTAGTATTGAAATGGATTGAAAAACATCTTCACAATGTTGATTTTCCAACAACCCCAGGAAAATCTCTTTCAGGCGAATTAGCCGGTTATGTCAGATTTCGAGTAGCTAATTATAGAATTCTGGCTATTGTTGATAAGGATCAATTTATCATCTTAAATCTTCACATCGGTCATCGATCAGATATCTACAAACGTAAATGAGAAAACCCAAGTCCTCAAACCAGGACTTGGGTTTTCTCATTTAATCAGCCGTTGAATATGAATCGTCAAGTAGACTTGCTCATCAAGGGACATGTCAAAACCGTAACTTTCTTTTACAAAAGTTTTGATTTTCTCGCTAGCCGCAAAAGCTTGTGGGTAGTTAGCCTGAACTTGTTGATAGAGAAAGGCATCGTCTTTTCCTTCGACTTGGCCCTGAAGGACACGTTGGGCAAAGTAAGAAAGATGGGTGACGAATCGATGAAAACTAGTGTCTTCCCTAAATTCAGCCCAGCCAAAATGAAGACGGACGATGTCTAAGAATTGATGAACCATCCGGTTCACCTGGTTTTTTCGCTGACCAGCTGTATTATTTTTTTGAGCATTGATCAGATGGAGGGCCAGTGATGAAGCCTCACTTTTCTCCATGTGAATTCCTAATTTGTCGCGGATTTCCTCGATTATTTCAAGTCCAAGTTGATACTCTTGGGGATAAAACTTTCGAACTTCCCATGCTAGGGGATTTTCGATAGAGATTCCTTGACGACTTCGTTCCAAAGCATAGTGAAGATGATCCCCGAGGCTAAGATAAAGTGACAATTCATAACTGGTGCCTAGAATCCTTTCAGCCTTTGAAAGGAATTGCGTTACCAAGTCTACTTCCTCTGCTGGCATCCGACTATAGAGGTGGAACAGATCTGTCTCTGTCGCATCACCTTGGAGGACAAATGTTTTCTCAATCTTATCTAGGTCCAACTCTTGACCTGCTTTTTTCTGAAAACCTAAACCTTTGCCCATGACGATCACTTCTCGATCTTGTGAATCCAAAGCCTGGACCACGTTGTTGTTATAGACTTTTACAATGTTCATTATGCCCTACCTCTGTACCCGCTAGCTTCTTATAGTCTTTTAGTTTACTTTTAGTACAAGGCAGCGAGTCGTAGACAGTACTGAAGTACGGCAAGACGAGCTAACACAATAATAAAAGATAAACTAAAAGAGTATATAGCCTTTTTAATGCAAAAAAACCTAAATCCATCACCAAAGAGGCCTGTCTCCAGACTCCTGATGATGACTTAGGTTTTGCCTGCATTTCAGTAACAATCCTATTTCTAGTCTAGCAAATTGGGGGCGCTTTCGCAAGGGGGCTCAATTTTTATTTTGCTCCAGAAAGCCTACAGTGAGATTCAGAGTAGGCAGTGATGGCATATTTCCAATGTCTCTTACAGCAAATCGAGCTTTTCAAACGCCTTATAGAGACCATCTTCTTCCACATCTTCTGTAATGAGGTCGGCCATAGCAAGGATTTCAGGTCCGCCATTGCCCATGGCCACTCCAATCGCTGCATACTCCAACATGGGAATATCAATTTTCGCATCGCCAAAGGCAATGGTCTGGCTGCGATCCATCTCAAGGTGCCCCAAAAGCAAATCCATTGCACGCGCCTTATTGATATCCTTAACCCCTAAATCACCAAAAAGAGCTGTTTCTCCACGACCACCCCAGGTATGGGCTTCTAATTGAGGGAAGGCGGCTTTAGAATCCAAGTGATCCTGATAGGAATCGAGGATAAAACTGATTTTATTGAGGTCATCTCGATAGAGGTCACCGCCAAAGACCAAGCCATGCAAGACATCTTCCACCTCTTGATTCGCCACTTCTTCTGCTGTTTTCCCCTTGGTCATGAGATAAGACTGAAGAACCTTCCGTCCACGTTCTCGGAACTTGCGGCTGGCAAACAGTCCGTTATTGCTTTCCAAGAAAAATTCCAAGCCTCGTTCCTCCAACCAGTCCACAACAGCTTTCGCATCCTCCGCCGGAATAAGCTGGTGCATGAGGACCTGATTCTGGAATTCGACATAAGAACCGTTTCCCCCGATCATACCATCCAAGCCCATTTCCCAGAGCTCTTCTTGCATTTCTGCTCGACTTCTGCCGGTTGTCGCCATCACCAAATGTCCCTTTGCTCTGGCTGCTTTAATGGCTTGCTTGGCTGACTCTGGAATCCGATTGTGGTAGTCAACAATGGTCCCATCCACATCTAAGAATAGTACTTTTTTCATCTTGTTTCCTCCTTGCTATCAGTCTACCCCTTTTTCTTTTTTTAAAAAAGAAAAAAAGACGGATAAAGTGATACTATCCTCGTCTTTGCATGGTAAAATGGGGTTACAACTGTAAGAAAGGAAGAGTTATGATTGTATACCACCAACTAGAATTCCCCGCAACTGGGGAGAATCGTACTGTTCGGGTCTACCTTCCGAACAATTATGAAAACCAGGTTAGCCGCTATCCGGTTATGTACTTCTTTGATGGCCATAACCTCTTTTACGATCAAGAGGCAACCTACGGGGAATCTTGGCAATTAAAAACGTTCTTGGATCATTGGAACAAGGACATGATTGTCGTCGGAATTGAGCCTAGCCATGCAGGCAACCAACGCCTAGAGGAATACTCTCCTTATGATATTGGAGGGGAATTCTTTGCAGGACCTATCAAGGGACGAGGAGAAACCACTATGCAATGGTTGGTCAATCAAGTCAAACCAGTCATCGACCAAACCTACCGGACTTATCCTGATCGCTTAAACACCGGAATTGCAGGCTCCTCCATGGGAGGACTCATGGCTCTCTATGCTATCACCCGCTACAATGCCGTCTTCTCTAAGGCAGCCGCTCTCTCCTCAGCAATCTTTACTCCCATTTATCAAGAAATGAAACAAAATCAATTAGATAGCAATACCCGTGTCTACATGAGTTGGGGAACCAATGAAGTTGGTTTAGACCTTACACAAGAAGAGGAAATTTGGGCAAGCCCCAGTGCGCAAGTTCACCTTTATTTAGAGACCAACTTGCAGCTTCATGGTGCTACCACCTATCTTCACCCACAAATACATGGGCAGCATACCGAAAGAGACTGGGCCCAACAAGTTCCACTTTTTATGGACTTTCTTTGGATGAGATAAGGAGAAACAGATGAAAAAGAACCGCCTATTAAGCATACTAAGCCTACTACTTAGCCTAAGTTTGGGGCTAGGAATAGTCACCCCAAGTAATCCTGAACTGGCAGCTGTCCAGAGCACTATCGTCTATGCAGACGAAGAAACAAGTGACGTATTGCCTTTCAAAGGTGAGAAACAAATTCAACTTCAGGATTGGGATGCACTCGGTCGAGCACAAGCAGCTCATATTCAACTAAAGGAAGGGGATCAACCGACTAAAAAACGAACTGGCAAAATCACCTTTGACCCTGTTGGCTGGCATAACTATAAATTTTATTTTGGAGACGGTAGCCAACAGGCTTGGCTCATGAATCGAGGGCATTTAATTGGGTATCAATTTAGTGGTCTCAATGATGAAGGTCGCAATCTAGTTCCGATGACAACCTGGCTCAATACTGGAAACTACAAAGGAACAGATGAGTCAAATCCTGACAGTATGCTTTATTATGAAAACCGTCTGGATTCCTGGTTAGCAACCCACCCCAACTATTGGTTAGACTACAAGGTTACACCTATTTATACTGGCGATGAACTCATTCCTCGCCAAATCGAACTCCAATATGTGGGCTTAGATGATAAAGGTCAAAAACTTGACATCACCCTTGGTGGAAAAGAAACCAAGGATGCTTCAGGAATCACACGAGTTGTCTTGGACAACCTGTCACCCAATGCAGACATTGACTACACGAGTGGTACCGCCATTAACACTGTTGCTTCTGCTAGCCAACAAGCTGCTGAAAAACAGAGGGCATCCGAAGAAGCTGCCCGGGCCCAAGCCGAGGCGGAAGCTTCTGCTCAGGCTCAGGCTCAGGCAGAAGAACAAGCCCGCCTTCAAGCTGAAGCTCAAGCTCAAGCTCAGGCTGCTGCACAGGCACAAGCTGAAGCTGCCGCCCAAACAGCACCAGAGGTTACTGCCGGAGGAGGCTATACCAGAGATGCCCGCGGTCGCTGGCATCGTCCAAATGGTCAATATGCATCCAAAGCAGAAATAGCTGCAGCTGGACTTCCCTGGTAATTCTATTTCTTAACCTCCTTTCATTTTCCGTGGAAAGGAGGTTTTTCAGAACTCAAAAGTGTGCTAAAATAAGAAGGATTTTGAAATGTAATGAGTCTTATAGTCTTTTAGCCTGTTTTTAGCACAAGGCAGCGAGTCGTAGACAGCTCAAAATCTCCTGCAGAGATTTTGAGTGGCTGATAAAACTTTCGAAGAAAGTTTCAAATAAGTACGGCAAGACGAGCTAACACAGTAATAAAAGATAAACTAAAAGAGTATATTTATGAAAGGAGCCTCATGAAGTTCTATTCCTATGACTTTGTTTTGAATCAAATTCGTCAAGACAATTGGCTGCTAGCCGCTTTCTTGATAGCCTTATTACTGATTCTGGGCTACACTGCTTTTCTGGCCTACAGAGATAAACGAGATTCCAAGTACCGTGAACTGGTTATTATCCTAGGCTTGACGCTACTCGTGTCTGGTTTATCTGGATTTGAAAGTTTGCAGGCCAACAGTCAGGCCAACAATCAGTATCGAACTTCAATCCATTTCATTGAAAAGGTATCCGAGAATTTAAAGGTCAAACCCAATCAGGTCTATGTCAACACTTCTGCTGAGACCAATGGGGCTCTCTTATATGTAGACGGTCAATTCTACCGAGCCATCTCCGGCAGTGAACCGGATACTTACCTCTTGGAAAAAATGGACCTACACTCTTTTGACTTAGAACTAGTGGAGGTAAACCAATGAATATACTCTATTTAGATGCCACGATTAAATTAGCCATTGGCTTATTAACCTTAATTGTGGTCATCAACATTTCTGGCAAAAGTAACCTGGCCCCCAACTCTGCTACGGACCAGGTACAAAACTATGTGTTGGGGGGAATCATCGGAGGGGTTATTTACAATCCTTCAATCACCCTTCTCCAATATGTCATCATTTTAATGATTTGGACCATCTTAGTCCTTAGTCTCAAATGGTTAAAGACACATAACCACACCATTAAACAAATCATCGATGGGCAACCACGGGTCCTGATTCAAAAAGGAAAAGTAGATGTGGAAGCCTGTCGAGCCGCAGGACTTACCGCTGCCGATTTGACCTTAAAACTGCGTGGTCAGGGGATTTTCCGTATTGCCGATGTCAAAAGAGCTGTCTTGGAACAAAATGGCCAACTCATTGTCGTCCAAGCTGGAGAAGCCAACCCCAAGTATCCGGTCATTACAGATGGTGTTGTCCAAGTCGACATCTTGGAATTGTTGGACAAGAACCCTGAATGGCTGCAGGAACAACTAGGGGTCCTTGGGTATGAGGAAACCTCTCAAATCTTCTTGGCCGAATATGACCAAGGTCAACTAACCATTATCACCTACGAATCATAGAAAGGAAACACAATGTCTTCAATCGTTCAACACAAGCGGGTTGAGTTCACCGAACTCTTCTACGACCTCGTTTTTGTTTATGCCATTTCCAAAACCACTGGACTTATCCACCATTTGGAAGAAGGAGTTTTGCCTCCCTTCCACTTTTTCTCTTTTTTAACCTGCCTACTCTTACTGGTCAATACTTGGATGATTCAAACCATGTTTACCAACCGTTTTGGGAAAAATTCCTTGTTTAATATGAGTATCATGTTTGTAGATATGGGACTAATGATGCTGATTTCCAATTATTTTACCTTGGACTGGCAGAGTAATTTCCATGTATTCGATCTTATTTTTGCTCTTCTATCGGGCACCCTTCTCCTTCAATACGCTGTTCAATTTAGACAGAGTAAAACTCAAGAAGAACGTGAACTCATCGGTGCCTTTTTAAAAATACTAGCCGTTCGAACCATCGGTGTGCTCATTGCGGGTTTACTTCCCTATCAATATGGAATTTGGGTTTACTTTGCTTCTATCATGGCTTCCTTCCTTATGCCAATTGCCTACCGAAAACCCATGGGGCTTATTCCCATCAATTTTCCCCATCTCGTAGAGCGAATTTCCCTCCTCGTTATTATTTCTTTTGGAGAAATGATTGTTGGAGTGGCCTCCTTCTTCCAGGCTGATACGTTCGGAGCCCATTCCATCTTTTTCCTGCTTATCGTGGTTCTGCTCTTCTTACTCTATTTCGGTGAATTCGATCACGTCTTGGATGAAAGTCTCAATACCCTAGGTATGCGTCTCATTTACAGCCATTATCTCATCTTTGCTGGAATTCTCATGATTACTGTTTCCATGACCTTCCTCAGTGAACACGAAGCCAATCACCTCTTCGTCGTTGGTTTCCTCTATAATGGGCTTTTCGCCTTCCTCCTGGCCATCATATTAAATGGGGTTTACAATAAGCCTGCCTACAAGTGGACTCGCTCCTACCAAATCACCTATTGGAGCCTGTTCGGACTAGGACTTCTTGGGAGCCTCATCTTTGCCAGCTCACCGCTCACAGTTACCGTCATTACCACAGCAACCATCTTCCTTATCTGGACTCATTTCATTCGTTTTTACATGAAAAATCATCGTGAATCCAATGATCCGCATAAGATCTATTTTATCTAAAGAAAGGGCCTCAACAAGGCCCTTTTTTGCTCACAAAAAATCCTTATCTGTCACGCTCCTTCGCCTCTTTTCGCAATTCCGTATAGTAGTTAATGACTACACCCGATAGGGCGGCAAAGAAAATCATTCCATAAACCGTCAAAAACACACACAACCAGCGTCCCAAAAAAGTAACGGCTTGGTAATCACCATATCCGACAGTTGTGGAGGTCACAAAGGCAAACCAGACTCCATCCCAAAATGATAGGATTCCAGGTTCCACCACCGTTAAGAGTGACCCAACCATGAATAAAAATCCGGCAAAAGACAAGGCAAATTTCATAAATCCGGTATGCTGGAGGATTGTAATCAAGATATTTAATCGCTTCATATCACACTCCCCATAGCTGCAATTCGCTTAGCTGTCTCCGCTACCGGTAGACCAATGATGGTATTCACATCTCCAGCCACATATTCAATGAACCGGGGATCCAAATCCTGAAAACCATAGGCTCCCGCTTTATCCATTGGCGATTCAGAAGTTAGATAGGCTTGAATGACCGGTTCTAATTCTGGATAATAGTCTACAAAGCGAATGTCCGCTACCGTATAGAAAACATCTAGGGAATCCCCTTGTTTCAGACAAACCCCTGTTACAACTTGGTGGATCTGTCCAAAATAGGAACGAAACATGGACTCAGCTTCCTCACGGTCTCGAGGTTTATTATAAATCGTTTCTCCAAAAACAACCATGGTATCAGCAGCAATGCTTAAAACCGCCGGATCCTCCACCTCAACAGCTCGTGCTTTGGCTAAAGCCAAATCACAACAAGTTCTTCCTGCCCGCTCCAAGAAGGGAAGTTCTTTAAATATTTCCATGGAGGCTTCCTCGACAGCTCTTTCATCCACGTCTACCCCGACAATTTTTGGAGAAAGAAAATCCAACAGTTCTCGTCGCCTTGGAGACTGGCTCAGAAGATAGATTTCCTTGGGTGGAGAGAATTTTCCTGACAGTTGGTACTGAATGGTATGGGTCATAACATCGCCTTTCTATTCCTTATACTCTTTTAGTTTATCTTTTATTACTGTGTTAGCTCGTCTTGCCGTACTTATTTGAAACTTTCTTCGAAAGTTTTATCAGCCACTCAAAATCTCTGCAGGAGATTTTGAGCTGTCTACGACTCGCTGCCTTGAGCTAAAAACAAGCTAAAAGACTATCTCACCCCATTATAGCAGAAACCGAACTGGCTATGAGCTTATCTTATCTAGGGGTTCATTTAGAGTAAGTTTTTATTTGACTTCCTAATACAAATTATCTACAGTTATACTAAGTGAGTCTTATTTGAATGAAGGTATCCATCTGTTTCTCTATTATGCAATTTTTGATTTCGATGTATATGGAATCCACATCTCCTTCCCAGATTTAAAGGTACCTATAGTTCTGGATTTGATATGCAGGAAGCACTCTTTATGGCCCAAGATCTCTTGGAAGGTTGGCTACTTCTTGCTGAAGAAGCGGGGGAAGCCACGACAAACGCATGAAACAGTAATTTCCGAATTATAACACAGTTTAAATTTAGTAACTTTAGCGATTCTCCTATAGAAGATTCCAAAAAGGATTATTTTTTATTGTGAAAATCCTGAACATTGAAATACAGAAAACTCTATTTTCTCGCTAAAAATCTCTCATGCGTTTGTCGTGGGGGGAAGCCTTTCCACTTGCTTCTACTGTAGAGGGAATCCAAGAACGTTTTCCAAATCGGTTTATTGTTCCAATCTCGATTAACTTAGAACTTGCTAGAGAAAAACACTTTGGTAAGCCTGTTAAAAAAACTTTGACTATCCCCAGTTACATCAATAGTCTCGCAATTGAAAATGGAATTAACTTTTCACATGTGCTAACGGAAGCCCTAAAAGAAAAGCTCCAAGTTCTTTAAGTCAACTATTTATTTCCTTGAACTCATCATTTCTCTTAAAAGTAATAGATTTTTATCTGTTAATGTCCTGTAAAATTTCGATTCCATTATCAAAAGGTGAACCATGCTCCAACAAACAGAATTCCACTCTCCACTAGGAAAACTCATTCTACTTGCAGACGATAAAGCCCTCCATGGTGTCTGGTTTCAAGCCCAATCCTACTTCGGAGCAGGCTATGATCTAGATAGCATCCCCAAAGAAAACAATCCAATTCTAGAACAAAGCAAAGTCTGGTTAAAGTCCTATTTTGCCGGTGAAAATCCACAACCACACGCGCTACCCTTAAAACCCGAAGTTACTGTTTACCGACAACAGATTTTAGACCTCCTCTTGGAAATCCCCTATGGACAAACCCGAAGCTATCTCGACCTGGCGATGGCGTTTGAGCGCAAAAATGGTCGCCCCACCTCTCCACGTGCTATTGGCGGAGCAGTTGGCCACAACCCCATTAGCCTCATCATCCCTTGTCACCGAATTTTGGGTCATGATGGTTCCCTAACTGGTTATGCCGGTGGAATCGAGCGAAAAATCTGGCTTTTAGAACATGAAAATCCCCAGTAATGATGATATAGTCCTACTTGAGTAGACAGTACTAAAGTTCAGCTTAATTCAACTGTCCCCTCAACACGGAACGTATCACTTCTGTTGTTTTGCTATTTTCAAAAACGGAGGTGATGTGCTTTACCGTCCTCCTTCTGGGAAGCCCTATCCTCAACTCCACAAAAGATAAGCCCCTCGGTAATATCCGAGGGGCTTTCAAAGGTTTGTTCTTGTTTTAGTAAGTGAAGAAGGTTAGAAGCAATTGAGGGCTATTTTTTCCGTCTCGCTTTCACTCCACCAAGAGTCGTCAACATGGCTAGTCCTGCCACACTGAGTACATAACCAGCATCTGATCCAGTATTTGGAAGAGACTCTGGGTGTTTCCTAGCTTCAGTATTGTTCTTCACATCTTCTTTGGCTATACCGGTGTTCGCAACTTGTTGAATATGCAAGTCTGTTTTTTGTCCAGCAATCGGACGAGGAGCTTTAGGCTTAGCCTGGTTCAAGAGTGATAAGTCTGGGTTTTGTAAATCCTTCTTCTTATAGGAGTCCAGATCAAAACTTGGTAAATCCTGACGAGTACCGTCGCCTACGCTGGTGCCGAAGTCGTAGCTTGGCAAATCTTTACGGGTACCGTCGCCTACGCTGGTGCCAAAGTCGTAGCTTGGCAAGTCTTTACGAGTACCGTCGCCTACGCTGGTGCCGAAGTCGTAGCTTGGCAAATCTTTACGGGTACCGTCGCCTACGCTGGTGCCAAAGTCGTAGATTGGCAAGTCTTTACGGGTGCCGTCACCTACGCTGGTGCCAAAGTCGTAGATTGGCAAGTCTTTACGGGTGCCGTCACCTACGCTGGTGCCAAAGTCGTAGTTTGGCAAGTCTTTACGGGTGCCGTCACCTACGCTGGTGCCAAAGTCGTAGCTTGGCAACTCTTTACGAGTACCGTCACCTACGCTGGTGCCGAAGTCGTAGATTGGCAAGTCTTTACGGGTGCCGTCGCCTACGCTGGTACCGAAGTCGTAGCTTGGCAACTCTTTACGGGTGCTGTCGCCTACGCTGGTACCAAAGTCGTAGTTTGGCAAATCTTTACGGGTACCGTCGCCTACGCTGGTGCCGAAGTCGTAGCTTGGCAAATCTTTACGGGTGCCGTCGCCTACGCTGGTGCCGAAGTCGTAGCTTGGCAAATCTTTACGAGTACCGTCGCCTACGCTGGTGCCGAAGTCATAGCTTGGCAAATCTTTACGGGTGCTGTCGCCTACGCTGGTGCCAAAGTCGTAGCTTGGCAACTCTTTACGAGTGCCGTTCTCAAGTATCTTACCTTGTTTCAAGACCAGGTTCTCAAAAGCTTGAGACAAACTTGCCAATTCTTGATCTAATTGTCCTTGCTCGCCTCTATGATGATTCCACTTCACTGCTTTAAAGGCTTGTCTGAAGCTGGCTAGACTTTCTGGCGTGTAGATGGATAAATCTTTTGGTACTTGAGATAACAAGACTTGTGCGGCACTGTAATCCGCCAAGAAATAAGCTGGATTTTTGTCCGCCAAGGCTTTGATGAGTTGTTTGGCCAATTCTGGTTTGTACTCACGGCTTGGATCATCTGCCCAAATGGCCACCATACTACCGATACTTGGAACATCTGCTCCCTCAGTTTTTGGAATTGCATTGAGGTGAGCGTTCTCAACTCCTTCTAAGGCTTGGTCTAAGTTATACCATCCTCCATTAGCATTATCACGACCAACGATATAATACCAAGCATCATTGGTATTCAGAATAGCATGCCCTTTGTCTGATAAGAATTTAGAGGAAGCGACGTCATAGCCATTCCATCCACCAGTCCACATAGACACAATAATGTCCTTATCGAATTGACCGGCACCTTCTTCTTGATTATAGTAGATACCATCATTAAAGGCCATTGGTTGGAGCCCATGGCTCTTAACAATCCTTGCTAAATCATTGGCATAATCCACAAACCGTTTGTAGCCGTCCTTTGGATAGTCCTTACCGGTCACAACAGATGGATCTCCTTGAAGAATCCGCCAACCTTTCGCCGAATCTGTTACATCATTGGCAAACTCATCCAAACCAATATTAAAGATCTCCACTTTACCACTGAAGTAGGCAGCATATTTATCAATGAGAGCTTTGGTGAACGCAACTGCTTCCTCATTGGTGATGTCCACCGTTCTCTCTGAAGAAAGTCCATCAAATTGGAAATTCGGATGATCAATCCCCAATTCCGTCATCGCCACCAAGATAGCATCCATATGTCCCGGACTATTGATTACTGGGATAACCTTTAGATTGCGCATCTTAGCATAATTCAGCAACTCATCCATTTCATTTTGGGACAAAGCCGAACCATTTGGATCCTTGTAGTAATGATCATTTCCAACTTGGATAGCATCTTTGACCTCTTGACTAGAATAAGAGTGGCCATTGACAGTCAAACTCATATCGTCCAGAAGGAAACGGAGACCATCATTTCCTAGCAGGAGGTGGAAGTCTGTATAGCCATGCTGACTAGCCGCATCCATTAGATCTTTGAGTTGAGCTACAGAGAAGTACTTCCGCCCTGCATCAATAGAGAGTACTTTCTTCAGAGCCAAACGTTCTTCTTGCTCTTTCGCTGCTAGAGCCACTGGATCTGTGGTCTTATCTTCGCGCACTCGTAGCTCACTTGCTGCCATAAAGGTATTGGCACGACCACTGTCACCAACAGTCTGCAGAGCTTTTAGCTTCACATAGCGAGCTGCTGTTGGTTTAAAGGAGACTTCTTCCCAGTCACCTGTATTGTTAAAGCTACCAGAACCTGCTAAATCCCAGGATTGATTATCCAGACTTGTGTAAATTTCGTAAGTTTGAACCTTACCATTGCTGCCGCCATCAGACCGACCCCAGTAGGCTAAGCCATCTAACGTACGAACCTTGCCAGCATCGATCGTTACCCAAAGGTCTTTACGTGGGCTACCATCCCAGGAACTATGCCAAATTGTAGATGGATCTCCATCCAAAACATTTTCAACAGCATTCTCTGGCCCTTCTTGAAGGGATCCTGGAATAGCCTGTGTTTCAATCCGAGGGACATAATTCTCTGACAAACCACGTTCTGCTATCTGCGCTCCAGGTGTTATTAGGCTAGCGTATTTGACCGCTAAACTATCGGCAGCCAGATTGAGACGATTGACTTCAGCCTCCACACGGGCATCTTGCTGATGACCGGTAGATTCTGTCGCATGATAAGCATTGGTTCTTCCATATTCCCGCTTTACAGAAGATAGGAGTTTTTCTACATCTTGAGCTGCTTCCGGAGATAGCGTCTTGATGTAGGCTAATTTTTCAATTTGGGCCTTCGCTGCTTTCAAGTGCTCAAAACGAGGGCTGGTTCTTGGGGTTTCATCGCCACCCTTATCCCCTGGGTAAACAAGGAATGGATCCCCACTTTCCCACCACCAGTGATCAATATTTTTAAGCGGATCCTTCACCCAGGCATCATAAGCCCAACGAAGATAGCCATCTAAACCTAGTGATGCCGCATACCAAAGGGTCCAAGCACTTTCTACTGGAGCACTACGAGCTACTGAGTTCGGATAGTCACCAACTGCAGTGTAAAGTGTTGTAGTAAAGCCCTTCTGTCGACGGTCTTCCGCCAGTTGCCGTACTAAATCTGGATCCTGAATATGGGCTAGATTGATGGAAATATCCTCAATATGATTCAGGATGTCGGCCTTTTCGGCAGAGTAATTCATGGCTGCACTGAGTTTTAGCCGTTTTCCTTCTTTATTCTTAAATTGATTGACCAATTCAAGAACATGCTCCATATCCGCAATTGGACGCTCATCCATGGAGAGGAAGGCTTTGTCAAACCAAGATTTTTGATCCAAATGCTGAATATAAGCGGTCAAAAATTGTCCCCAAATGTTCTTCCATTCGGCACTACCGGTTGGTAACTTGACCTTCTCCATTTGATTGCTAGCTTCGTCAAAGTAAGCAACTTGATTATCCCAAGGAGTTAGCGAGAAGGACTTGATCTGCTGATCAATCCCTAGTGAAAGGGCTAAGTCAACATATTTATCAAAATTCGTAAAGTCAAAACTAAAAGTCTGATCCGCCTTCTTGGTCCATTTAACCATACTTGGATAGGCATCATAAGTTTGGGAGTTCCACGGGTCCTCGGAAATAGTGGTCGTAATCGAGCTGCCCCCAACTTTGACATACTCCGATAGTTCCTTCCGCAACAACTCTAAATGGCGATCCCCAAACCATTCATCCTGACTCAGACCAAAATAACGAGCGGTCGTAAACGGATACTGCCAGAGATCCATACTGAATCGTTTTTTTCCATCTGCCTTCAAGTCCAGCACTTGTACATGGTAATCGAGCTCAACCGTCTCCTGGAGGTTATCCGCTAGCACACGAACAGTCCCCTTGTACTTGCCTGGTTGAACCCCTTCAGGCAAGGTTAACTGCAGCCAAACCGGTTGAAGCTGACCACGAGCCACATCCACTTGGGTAGCCTTATCCAATACATCCGGAATATTTTCACGTGGCACCTCTGGACCAGGGAGTTTTCCATAAACAAAACCGCGTCCAATGTGTCCCTCGGTCTCTTTAATAAAGAAGGATTTGAGAGCAGAGGCTGGAATAACACCGCCCTCACCGACAAAATCACTGACCTGGATTCGGGCATTTTTCAAGTCTTGGTTCTTATTCACAATAACCAATTTTCGGTTATCCTGATCCCCTAACCAAAGGCGAGAAACTACCTGATCTTGCGGGTCCTGCCGAAGGAATTGCGAGTACTCCCCTTGCTTGGTATGCTGGTTAATACTTCCATAAACCGCATGAATTCCTTCTTCCTGCGGAACCTGCTCATCTGTAAAAATCTTAACTCCTACATGTGAATAGTAGAGATTATTAATGGGCTGAATGGTCAAGGTCTGCTCTTTGAGCTCTAAATTCTCAATTGTATAGAGTAATTTCGCTAATTCTTGCGGACCATCTGTATTGACAACTGCAACCTGCCGACCATCTACTGCAATGGAAATTTGAGCTCCCCCTTGGAACTGGTCACCGTAGATTTCTACACGGTTCCCTACAAAAGGAATATGGACACTGCCAGAAACACTCCCATGAGAATCTCCAAAATTTTCCCATGGCCCTTCATAGATTGTGCGCGTTTCATTAGTATGGGGAATCAATTCCCCCTCATCCTGTAGGGATCTCGCCACTCTTCGTGAACGAGGCTGTGCTTCTACTGGAGCCACTTTATCTGCCTGGTCTAAAGAAGCAGCTTCTTCAACTACAGGCACATCTGGATTTTGCTGTTCAGGTTGTTCAGGCTGTTCAAGCTCAAGTTTGCTGTCATCAGCAGTTGCGACCGGCTCTGCTTCCCTATCCAGTTCAACAACCGTCCCCTCAACTAGATCCGGAATGGATTGCTCAATATTTCCACTCTCTCCTCCATCCTGCTGGCCATTTGCTGATACGGGATTTGCAGTGACGAAGGTCAAACCAACCATCACAGATACCAAACCAACAGAGTATTTTCGAAGTGAGAATTTTTGATTTTTCTCAAATGATTTCATTCCTAACACCTCCATAGATAATGAAACTATATATCTATGGTAAATGAAAGCGTTTCCTAAGTCAACTCAAGAAACTCCGCAAAAAACTGGTCTTTTACGAAATACACTCAAAAATAGCAATTCTACGGGCTTGACAAAGTCCCCTATTACATTAAGACCTACTGAAAAAAACCAACTTGAATAAGAGCAAAAAAGAGGAGGTTTCCCTCCCCTTCATTCTGGATTTCACTATTTCTCTAACAGAGTCAGAAATCCTATTTTGCAACATCTTAACGACGTTTCCGACGTTTGGATTGTACCAAACCTAGGGTACCAATCAAACCGAGACCAAGAGCAACGGCTACTCCGTTTTCTTGACTACCAGTGTTAGGTAGAGTTCCTTGCTCCACTTGTTTAATTGGAGAATCACCCTTAGCAGGTACTGGACGAGTTGACGGAGCACTTTGACCAGCTTGACCTGGAACTTGAACAGAAGCAATCGCTACTAGTCCAGCTTCCATCGCTGCTGACACACCTGCTACATCACTTGCCGCATCGATCGCTGCTTTGGCTTTAGCTACTTCCTCAGCTACTTTAGCTTTGGCTGCCGCTTTCTCAGCTGCTGTTCCACTTGATGCATCAATCGCTGCATTCTTAGCTTCCGCAGCTGCGTCGATCGCTTTCTTAGCCTCATCCTTAGCTTGCTCAACAGATGAAACTGCTGAAGAAACTTTCACGGCTGCAATAGCTGCGATGCCAGCATCTTTGGCTTGATCAATCGCTGAAAGACTTGGTGCTGCATCGATGGCTGCTTTAGCTTTCGCTGCTTCCGCCGCTACTTTAGCTTTCGCTGCCGCTTTCTCAGCCGCTGTGGCACTTGATGCATCAATCGCTGCATTTTTAGCTGCAACTGCTTGATCAATCGCTTCTTTAGCCGCTGCTTTCGCCATTGCTACTGGATCTACTGCATTGATAGCAGAAATTCCTGTGTCTTTAGCCTTGTTAACAGCATTCACATCTGCGGCTTGATCAATTACAGACTTCGCTGTAGCTGATTCTGCATCCACTGCTGACTTAGCCGCTGCTTTTTCTGCAGTTGTCAAATCAGCGCGTGCATCAATTTCTGCTTTCTTCGCTGCTGCTGCTTCATCGATCGCTTTCTTAGCGTCTTCTTTAGCTGCTGCAACTTCATCTTTAGATGGTACTTCAACAGCTGAAACAGATTTCACACCTTCGTCCTTTGTAGTGTTGATTGCGTCTACGCTAGCTGCTTGATCAATTGCCGCTTTTGCTTTCGCAACTTCTTCCGCTACCTTAGCTTTGGCTGCTGCTTTTTCTTCATCGGTCGCACCAGAAGCATCGATAGCTGCATTCTTAGCTTCCGCAGCTGCATCAATCGCATCCTTGGCGGCTTTCTGAGCTTTCATCCATCCTTCAAGATCAAATGTCGGTTTATCATATTCAGTGCCTTCACCAATCTTCTTAGCAGGTACCCGTACAGCTTCAACTTCCTTAACACCAGAATCTTTCGCTTCTGTTACTGCATCTGCTGTCTCTGCTGCATCGACTGCTTCTTTAGCTTTATCCGCTTCTGCTTTTGCTGCTTCCTTAGCTGCTGCTTTTTCTTCATCAGTTGCGTCTGATGCGTCAATCGCTGCTTCTTTCTCTGCCAAGGCTTCATCGATCGCTTTCTTAGCGTCTTCTTTAGCTGCTGCAACTTCATCTTTAGATGGTACTTCAACATCTTCTACAGATTTAACACCAGAATCTTTTGCTTCTGTTACTGCATCTGCTGTCTCTGCTGCATCGACTGCTTCTTTAGCTTTATCCGCTTCTGCTTTCGCTGCTTCCTTAGCTGCTGCTTTTTCTTCATCAGTTGCGTCTGATGCGTCAATCGCTGCTTCTTTCTCTGCCAAGGCTTCTTCGATTGCTTTCTTAGCGTCTTCTTTAGCTGCTGCAACTTCATCTTTAGATGGTACTTCAACATCTTCTACAGATTTAACACCAGAATCTTTTGCTTCTGTTACTGCATCTGCTGTCTCTGCTGCATCGACTGCTTCTTTAGCTTTATCCGCTTCTGCTTTCGCTGCTTCCTTAGCTGCTGCTTTTTCTTCATCAGTTGCGTCTGATGCGTCAATCGCTGCTTCTTTCTCTGCCAAGGCTTCTTCGATTGCTTTCTTAGCGTCTTCCTTCGCTTCTGCTACTGGATCTTTCGATGGTACTTCAACATCTTCTACAGATTTAACACCAGAATCTTTTGCTTCTGTTACTGCATCTGCTGTCTCTGCTGCATCGACTGCTTCTTTAGCTTTATCCGCTTCTGCTTTCGCTGCTTCCTTAGCTGCTGCTTTTTCTTCATCAGTTGCGTCTGATGCGTCAATCGCTGCTTCTTTCTCTGCCAAGGCTTCTTCGATTGCTTTCTTAGCGTCTTCCTTAGCTGCTGCAACTTCATCTTTAGATGGTACTTCAACATCTTCTACAGATTTAACTCCAGAATCTTTTGCTTCTGTTACTGCATCTGCTGTCTCTGCTGCATCGACTGCTTCTTTAGCTTTATCCGCTTCTGCTTTTGCTGCTTCCTTAGCTGCTGCTTTTTCTTCATCAGTTGCGTCTGATGCGTCAATCGCTGCTTCTTTCTCTGCCAAGGCTTCATCGATCGCTTTCTTAGCGTCTTCTTTAGCTGCTGCAACTTCATCTTTAGATGGTACTTCAACATCTTCTACAGATTTAACTCCAGAATCTTTTGCTTCTGTTACTGCATCTGCTGTCTCTGCTGCATCGACTGCTTCTTTAGCTTTATCCGCTTCTGCTTTTGCTGCTTCCTTAGCTGCTGCTTTTTCTTCATCAGTTGCGTCTGATGCGTCAATCGCTGCTTCTTTCTCTGCCAAGGCTTCTTCGATTGCTTTCTTAGCGTCTTCTTTAGCTGCTGCAACTTCATCTTTAGATGGTACTTCAACATCTTCTACAGATTTAACTCCAGAATCTTTTGCTTCTGTTACTGCATCTGCTGTCTCTGCTGCATCGACTGCTTCTTTAGCTTTATCCGCTTCTGCTTTCGCTGCTTCCTTAGCTGCTGCTTTTTCTTCATCAGTTGCGTCTGATGCGTCAATCGCTGCTTCTTTCTCTGCCAAGGCTTCTTCGATTGCTTTCTTAGCGTCTTCTTTAGCTGCTGCAACTTCATCTTTAGATGGTACTTCAACATCTTCTACAGATTTAACTCCAGAATCTTTTGCTTCTGTTACTGCATCTGCTGTCTCTGCTGCATCGACTGCTTCTTTAGCTTTATCCGCTTCTGCTTTTGCTGCTTCCTTAGCTGCTGCTTTTTCTTCATCAGTTGCGTCTGATGCGTCAATCGCTGCTTCTTTCTCTGCCAAGGCTTCATCGATCGCTTTCCTAGCGTCTTCTTTAGCTGCTGCAACTGGATCTTTCGATGGATTCTTAGCCAAGTCTTCTGCTGCTTTTGCTAGAGCCTCTTTCGCTGCTGCTACTTGATCTGCTGTAGCTGTTGGATCCGTCAATACTTCTTTCGCTGCGTCTAGGGCTTCATCATAGGCTTTCTTAGCTTCTTCTGTTGCCTTAGTGTAGGCGTCTGAATCTTTAACAGTATTTTCTTTAGCTGCTTCAGCTTCCAATTCTGACTTATCGACTGCTTCTGGTGCTGGATTATTAGCCAAGTCTTCCGCTGCTTTCGCTAGAGCCTCTTTCGCTGCTGCTACTTGATCTGCTGTAGCTGTTGGATCCGCCAATACTTCTTTCGCTGCGTCTAGGGCTTCATCATAGGCTTTCTTAGCTTCTTCTGTTGCCTTAGTGTAGGCGTCTGAATCTTTAACAGTATTTTCTTTAGCTGCTTCAGCTTCCAATTCTGACTTATCGACTGCTTCTGGTGCTGGATTGTTAGCCAAGTCTTCCGCTGCTTTCGCTAGAGCCTCTTTCGCTGCTGCTACTTGCTCTGCTGTCGCTGCTGGATCTGCCAATACTTCTTTCGCTGCTGCTAGGGCATCATCATAGGCTTTCTTAGCTTCCTCTGTTGCCTTAGTGTAGGCGTCTGAAGCTGTAACCT
>NZ_JADPMS010000029.1:0-26624 GCF_015686645.1 Streptococcus sp. NLN76
TAGCACGGTAATGGGCATTGTAATCCGAACCTTCTTGCTTCCCATAAGTTGTAAAATGAGTTGAATCGACATCAATGATAAGATTATCCAACTGATGAAATTGTAAAAAGAGTTGGATTAGTTCAAAATTAAGCTGTCTTAAAGCCTCAACAGTTTCTTCCGTTGCACGTGAAAAGAAACGTGACAGGGTTGATTGAGAGGCAACTTGTTTCGACTCTAGCAGCTGATAGAAATAAGCATCATCTTTCAATTCTTGACAGGCATAGTCTGTATCATGACCCGCTAGAATTTGAAAAATGAGTTGGATAACAATCATTGTGTCTGAGTAAAGAGGGGAATGGCGTTGATCATTAGTGACTAAATATTTGGAAATTAACTCAGCCAGCTTCAAGACCTCAAACAATTCTTTAAAGAGAATCAGTCCGCCATAATTCGTAAGATTTCCTCCCTCAAAAGAAAAATTCTTGTTTTTAGCATTATTATTTGTTAGACTGAACATGTGGATTTCCTTTCTTTTTGTGATTTTGCTTTCACTTATATCATAAAGGGGAAATCCTTTTTTGTCTAGTCGAATGTTTCACCCAATGGGTGAAAAGCAGAATCTTCCAGAAACCCTGTGATCAATACGGTTTCTGGAAGGTTTTTAAGTTAGGTATGAATAATTTGGGAGTATTATTTTCTACCTAAAATGTTCTTAATCCCTTGTAGGACTTTTGCTTTGAATGGGAATGGGTAATAGATGAAGGTTCCTGCTTTTTGGCTAATATAGCCATTGAAGTTTTGTTTGAAACGGAGGACTCCATCCTGTCCATCAAATTGGCCCATGATTCCCAGGAGGTTGTAGTGTGCAATTCCTCTTTTAATGGCTTCCTTCATCACATATTCTTGTAGCAATGCTGGAGCGTAAAATTTGTTAAATTCCGGATAGGAACCAGAGAAGAGGTAGACGGTTTCTTCGGGCATATAGAGGAAGAGGGAGGCGGCCAAGAGTATATCTTCAGAACCGTACTTCTCAATGAAATCTTGTGCTTCAGCTAGCCTTATATCAAAGGTTTTAAGCTGTGAGTTGAATTCACGTAATTGGTTATCTCGTTTTGTACTGGCTGGTCTTTCTTCCAATTTTGCAATTTTTTGAGCTAAAACCTGCTGCCCTTTTTGGATTTCCTGTGCATATTCTTGGAAATTAAGGAAGGCTGCCATAAACTCAGCTCGATCTCCAAAGCTATCAAAGAAATATTCATAGTAGGAGAGCTCTTTGTCTGAAAAATCACGACGGCTAGAAGTCGCTTCGGTTACCTCTTTAAAGAGAGGGAGTTCATCTCTTGTAAGTGGGCGAAGTTTGATTCCAAAAGTGTTGGCTTTTTTCACAAGGGCCTTACCATTTTTGGTGAAGGAGCTCAGAAGTGATTGTTCATCCAAACCGCTCAAGTCTTTTAGGTAAACCCAATTAGGAGCAGAAGCAGTATAGCCAGTTTTAAAACCTTGAAATTGAAAACCTAGATTTTCTAGTAATTCCAATTCAGCTCTGTTTTCCGAACCGATTGCTTCTCCATCTGTGGTGTATTCTTGATAAGAAGTGTTTGGAAAAATGATGAGTTCCAAAACCCCTTTTTTCTTGGCGTAGGTTTGAAGTGCTTGATAGAATGATGTTAGACCTGAAGGTTCTACGACCAAGGGACCTAAGGTAATTTCCATATGAAGGCCGCCCGTCATAGGCATGGTTTGAACCATGGCAGCAACTTGGATTTGATTGTTTTCTTTATAGGCTAAGAATTCAATCGTGTAGCCTCGTTTTTCCAGGAGACTAGCCATTTGTGGACTTTGCATGTAAGAACGCTTTTCAATATGAAGCTGTTCAAATTCTTGGGGAGTTATCGTCTCTAACATGAAATTTTACTTCCTTAATTTTTTTCGAAGTTTAAGTGCTAAGTTTGCAACTGGATAAAGAGTGCTAGTAGGTAGATCAAATTCTCCAACAAATTCTTCGATGACAGGAGAAAGATTTTTCTTAAAGTTATAAAGGCCACCGTCAAGACTGTTTTCTACTCCCCCCATGTTATGCCACTTTTTTCCACGATTGAAACTGTGTAGGGCAGTCTCATACCAAGTTAATAATGGTGCTTGGTAGCGCGCAAAATCGTCGTTCATTCCGGCATAAATATTTTCCGCTGTTGGGCCATATTCAAGGGTGAGGGTTCCTGAAATTGCGACGAGATCTCCGTGGATTTCTTGCATTTGTGTTAGGAAATCAAGTTCAGATTGGAGTCGTTTTTGGTCATCTTGGTTTTGTAGCGATTTGTTGGACTGGTTATTATTGTCAAATTTTTTTGCTTCTTCTTGTTTTTTGTGTAGTTCTTTTTCTAAGAGTTTTTTACGTTCTACAAGATTCAATTGAGCTATCGTGATGAAGGCGTCATTACCATACGTTGTGAGAAGTTTCTGGTAGTAGTCTTTCCCTCGTAAAGAAATATTTTTCCGATCTTCTGTTCGCTTCATGAGGTCGGAGAAGGCGTCTAGTAATTCTTCACCTCCAAATACAATTTCCAATCCCTTGTTGCGAGCGGTACGGATGTTCTGTCGGGTACGTTTTGCTAAGTGTTCTTCGCCGAAGTAGCCTTTGTAGATATTTGCATGAAAGCGGGGTTGGATTGTATCGCTGATATCTTGGGTTGGGCCAGTCCATTTTGCACCAGCTGTCTCAAGATGCTCAATAGCTGTTTGAGTGAGTGGGTCAGCCTCCAAGCTCCCATCGGGAAGCGTCTTACTGAGGAAGAGGCTAGGGTCTATTTTGGCAAAAATAGCTTTGTGTTCTTTTGCTCGTTTTTTGAGGGTTTTCATGACGAAGGTCACCAAGTTTTGATTTTGATAATCCATTATTGGGCCGCGCGGGACATAAAGCATGGTGAGTCCAAGTGGAAGCGGTCGAATTAAAACGAGTGCGGAAGCCACAAGGGTTTCATTTTGATCTAGGAAAATCAGCCGTTCACTTTTCCAGTTATCTTTAATAATGGCCCACGAACTACTTTGAAGAAGGTTGGCCTGGGGGTGCTGGCTGACAAACTGATCATATTCTTGGAGATCAGAATTGATTTTACAGGTATACATTAGTCCAATACCCACTTTCTAATGGCGTAGGCAACGCCGGATTCTTGATTGGATTTGGTGATGTGTTTGGCGATTTTTTTGACGTTGGGATTGCCGTTTTCCATGACGACGGGGTGGCCGACGACTTCTAGCATGGCGAGGTCATTTTCCTCGTCCCCGATGGCCATGGTTTGGTCCATTGTTAACCCTAGCTCTTGAGCCAATTGTTGGATGGCCCGCCCTTTATTGGCGCTTTTTTTAAGAATTTCTAAATAAAAAGGAGTGGATTTGACGATGGTGAAGCGGTCGTAGAATTCCGCTGGCAACTTGGCAATGGCAGCATCGAGTATTTCCGGTTCATCAATATACATGGTTTTGATGATTTTCTTGCCCTCCATTTCTTCTGGTGTTCGGTAGAAGATGGGCATGTTGACCAACTGGGATTCATGGACGGTGTATTTGCCGATGTTGCGGTTGGCAGTGAAAATCCCTTGCTTGGTGATGGCGTGCATGTGAACGCCAAGAAGGCGGGAATAGTACTCGATGTCCAGATAGTCTTGATAGGTTAGGATGTCTTTGACCAGCTCTTGGCCAGTCGCTGCGTCTTGTACGAGCGCGCCATTGAAGGTGATGACATAGTGTCCAGGTTTGTTGAGCTCCAGTTCTTCAAGTAGGTGGTGAACCCCAGCAACAGGACGGCCAGTGGCAATGACCACTTGAACTCCGGCCTGACTCGCCTCAAGGACGGCTTCTTTGACTTCTTTTGTGATTTTTTTATCGGGTGTGATTAAGGTTCCGTCGATATCAACGGCCACTAATTTGATACTCATTCTTTAGGTTCTCCATAAATAAAGCTATCGTTTTGAATGTAGGATTGGAAGGTTTTTCCTTGAAAGGAAAAGAGATCATTCTCGCCCATCATTTCCTTAGGGAAATAAAAGCGATGGTCTCCGTAGCGGGTACCGGTCAAAGCCTGAACCAAAGGGGATAGGCTAGACAGTTCTCTCAAGCTACCGTCTTTTTGCAGGATTTCAATTTGAGTCTTAGACCGGCCTTCATCAGGACGGTAGATATCGTAAGGCAAATCGAAATTACGATGGATAGCGGTGTAATAAAGGGGATCAAATCCAACCTCTTGAACCAAGTCACGAAGTACTTGGAGATGCTCTTCATCCTCTTTTTCAAAAAGAATGGACTTGAAAACACGACGGTTAATGACACGCTGGGCCAAGTCTGAAAGAATCTTATCGGGACTAGTCATCCAGGATTGGAAATAGGTGGACAAAACTCCATCGTCTAGTGCCAAATAATCCTCCAAACTAACTTCTTCCTGAAAGAAAGGGAGGAGGCGAGGGGAAGAGTAGGCAAAGTAATCCCGATACTCCGGGAAAATCTTCCGAGCTCGCTCCAAGAGTTTGTGGAGCAGGACTTCCATAGCGCGTGTGGCAGGATGGAAGTAAATCTGCATATACATCTGGAAGCGGCTGACAATATAGTCCTCCACTGCATGAAGGCCATTCCGACGAAATGCGATACCATTGGACACCGGCTCCATGACGCGGAGAATCCGCGTTAAATCAAATTCTCCATAGTGAGTGCCAGTGAAATAGGAATCCCGTAAAAGATAATCCATCCGATCGACATCAATTTGACTGGAAATGAGCTGGACCACCTGCTTGTTTGGATAAGTATGATCAATAACACTGGCCACTTTCTCCGGAAAATCAGGGGCTACCTGAAGAAGTATCTGGTGAACCTGACTGTCTGGATCCAGGATAATGCGTTGCGTCATTAGCTCATGGTCGGTATGGAAGAGCCCTTCGAACGTATGAGAATAGGCACCATGTCCGACATCATGAAGCAAGGCAGCTGTCATGGTTAAGAGGTTTTCCCCTGAATTCCAGATATCCGGATAGGATTCCGTAAAATTTTGCGTGACTTGACGTGCTAGCTCATAAGCTCCAAGACAGTGTGAAAAACGGCTATGTTCTCCTCCGTGAAAGGTAAAACTGGACGTCCCCAGTTGTTTAATCCGACGTAGCCGTTGAAATTCCCTGCTGTTAATTAATTGGTAAATAATAGGGTCGTTCACATGAACATAGTTGTGAACAGGATCCCGAAAAACCTTTTCAATCATAGCAACATTTTACCATAAAATCAGCGATTCCACTATTTCCGCTTGATGTAAAGGTCAGCATCTTTTGAAAACTGTGTGAGGAGTTGATTGCTCTTAGGGATCTATCAACAGTCCAAAGTATCTCGATTTGGGAAACCATACTTATTTTGATAAAATGGGGATATGAAAAATCAAAAAGGGGATGATCGGTCAATGAAATGGGCAAAAGAGACCATTCTTTCGTGGTATGAAACAATGGTTAAGATTCGTCAATTTGAAAATATCCTCGATGATTACAACAATCAAGGGAAAATCTATGGGACTACCCATTTATACAATGGGGAAGAGGCTATTGCAACAGCCATCTTGACCTTGGCTGATCGAGGAGATTATACCCTGTCCACACACCGTAATCATGGTCATGCCATTGCTAAGGGATTATCAACGAAGGCCATGTTTGCGGAGATTTTTGGTCGGGAATCAGGGATCAACCGGGGGCGGGCAGGCTCCATGCAGATTTCTGATTTTTCCAAGGGGTTTATTGGGGGGAATGGCATCGTTGGTGGAAACTTCCCCATTGCGCTTGGTTTGGCCAAGGCACTTCAGATGGATCAGAAGAATCAGGTGGTCCTCTGTTTTTCAGGGGATGGAGCGACTAACCAAGGAACTTTCCATGAAAGCCTGAATTTGGCTAGCGTCTGGAAGTTACCGATACTCTTCATTATTGAAAACAATCAGTACGCCATGTCTTCCTATACGGATCATATGACTGCTGGAGACATTGTTAGCCGGGGACAGAATTATGAGATGAAGAGCCTCAAGATCAATGGACAGGATATTTTTACGGTCGCAGAGGCCTTTTTACAGGCGCGTCAAGTTCTTAAAGATGGACCTGTCCTCATGGAGGTGACAACCTATCGGTTCAGAGGCCATTCTCGGTCGGATAAAGAAGACTATCGCACCAAGGATGAGTACTTAAACTACCAAGATCCAATTGTGGCTTTACGCGACTTCATTCTAATTGAAGGCTACCGGACTCAAGATGAACTCGCTTTTATGGAAGAACGCATTTATCAAACTTTAATGGAGGAAGCTGCAGAGGCTTATGCCAGTCCTGCAGCGGGGTGTGAGGTCGAAAATGAATAAGGGAAGACAGCTCAGTTTTTTGGAAGCCATCCGAGAGGCTCAAGAACAAATCCTCGAGAGGGATTCACGAGCCTTTGTTTTGGGAGAAGATGTGGGTGTATACGGTGGTGGATTTGGAGCAACCAAGGGATTGATTGAAAAATTCCCAGACCGTGTTTTGGAAACGCCCATTTCGGAAGCAGCCATGACAGGGGTAGCCATGGGGTCGGCCATTTTAGGAAAACGTCCGATTATGGAAATTCAGTTTTCGGATTTCTTGACGGTTGCGATGGACCCACTCGTCAATCAAATTGCCAAAATTGCCTATACATCTTGTGGGACCATGACAGCTCCCGTGGTGATTCGGGCGGCCTCAGGAGGAGGGACTGGAGCAGGCACCCAACATTCCCAAAGTTTGGAAGCTTGGTTTGCCCATGTTCCGGGCTTGCACGTTGTCATACCCAGCAATCCCTATGATGCCAAAGGCTTGCTGATGGCGGCTGTGGCCAGCCCAAACCCTGTCTTGGTTTTGGAACCCAAATCCCTTTATAGGACAGTAGGAAATGTTCCCGAAGAGCCTTATGAAGTAGACTTGGGCAAGGTGAAGGTATTACAAGAAGGAAATGATCTAACGATTATTGCCCTTGGAGCCATGCTTCCACTAGTTCAGGAAGCCCTTGAGGGGCTTCCTTATCAGGTGAACCTGGTGGATCCTGTAACAGTCAGTCCGCTAGATCGCCACGGCTTGTTGGAAGTGGCTATGAAAACAGACAAGACACTAGTTGTAACCGAGAGTTATGGAGATTTTGGAGTAGCTGCAGAAATCATGGCCTCTTTAGTGGAACTGGGCTATCGAGGACGTCTGAAACGTCTGACTAGCCTGTTCAGCCCCATCCCTGCGGCCCAAAGTTTGGAAAGCCAAGTTCGACCAAGTGTCGACACCATTCGTCAAACCATCGAGGAGTTTTACCGTGAAGATTGAAATTACCAATTACATTCAGGTTGGTGACCAAAAGGAAGTGGTCCATCAAGCCTATGAGGCCGAGCAACGCCAAAAAGGAGATTTTACCTATTTTCTATATAAAAATGAAGAGGGGGAGAAGGTGGTTCTCAAGTTTAAAGAGGATGAGTTGGTCATGACACGTTTTAGCACCCCCCAGTCCATTATGCGATTTGTGGATCAGAAGCAGGTACCAGTAGGGGTGCACACGCCGATGGGCCTGCAACAATTTATTAGCCAAACGGATTCGATGCAACTGGATATATCAGCCCAGACCTTGATCATGTGCTATCAGCTTTTATCAGCTGACGGGGAATCTGTTTTTGCCGAGTATGACTTTCGTTTGACTTGGACGGATGAGGGGGAATAGCTCTTTTGTCCTAAGACTTTTTCTGCATGAGCCTTGCCATTCTTCTTTTCATTTGATAAAATACTATAGAAATCAAGGGAGTAGCTAACGGTTTCAACCGTGTCAAGGTCGTCAATCCGAAATTCATTTCCGGCCTTGGATGAAATAGCGAGACTTGTTCAATAAAACAAGTCTCTTTTTGTTTGCCAAAAAGAGACTAGAAAGAGGAGAGTTTTGTCAAAAGAACAACAAAAAGTTGCTTTTTTTACTAAGAGCCCCGAAGAAACCTTGAGTTTGGTTGATTCCAAGCAGGAGGGATTGACGAGCGCTCAAGCTAAAGAGCGTTTGGAACAATTTGGTGCCAATGAGTTGGATGAGGGCCAGAAGAAGACCTTGCTGCAGAAATTCCTAGAGCAGTTTAAGGATTTGATGATTATCATCCTTTTGATCGCGGCGGCCTTGTCCGTGATTACTTCTGGTGGGCACGACATTGCGGATGCCCTTATTATTTTAGCCGTAGTTGTCATTAATGCCATGTTTGGGGTTTACCAAGAAGGGAAAGCTGAAGAAGCAATTGAAGCTCTTAAAAACATGTCAACCCCTGCGGCGCGTGTTTTACGTGACGGTAATGTAACGGAGATTTCTTCTAAGGAATTGGTGCCAGGAGATATCGTTCTGCTTGAAGCAGGGGATGTGGTGCCTGCAGATATGCGCCTTTTAGAAGCCAATTCGTTAAAAATTGAAGAGGCGGCTCTGACAGGGGAGTCTGTCCCAGTTGAAAAGGACTTGTCAGTAAGCCTAGCAGAAGATGCAGGTATCGGAGATCGGGTCAATATGGCCTTCCAAAACTCCAATGTAACTTATGGACGTGGTACCGGGGTTGTTGTTAATACCGGTATGTACACTGAAGTAGGTCACATCGCTGGCATGTTGCAAAATGCAGACGAGACTGCAACACCGTTGAAAGAAAACCTCAACCAGTTGTCTAAGTTCTTGACCTTTGCGATCTTGGGAATTGCAGCAATAACCTTCCTGGTTGGTGTCGTCTTCCGTGGTCAACCTTGGTTGGAAGGATTAATGACAGCAGTAGCCTTGGCCGTTGCGGCTATTCCAGAAGGTTTGCCAGCCATCGTAACGATTGTCTTGGCACTTGGAACGCAAGTTTTGGCCAAACGGAATGCTATTGTTCGGAACTTGCCAGCGGTTGAAACCCTTGGTTCAACTGAGATCATTGCCAGTGATAAGACCGGTACCTTGACCATGAACAAGATGACGGTTGAAAAAGTCTTCTACGACGGCGAATTGCATGACTCTAAAGACGAGCTTGCGCTTGGATTAGATTTACCAGTTCTTCGTTCGGTTGTCTTAGCCAATGATACTAAGATTGATGCGGATGGAAATCTTATTGGAGATCCAACTGAAACAGCCTTTATTCAATATGCCTTAGACAAGGGCTTTGACGTAACAGCTTACTTGGAAAAATTCCCACGGGTAGCTGAGTTGCCATTTGATTCCGATCGGAAACTCATGTCTACCGTTCATCCTCTGGAAGATGGACGCTTCCTTGTAGCGGTCAAAGGAGCTCCTGACCAATTGCTTAAACGTTGTGTCAGCCGTGATAAGGCTGGGGAAATTGCTCCAATTGATGAAGCAACCAGTCAATTAATTGCCCAAAACAACTCGGCCATGGCTAAAGAAGCCTTACGGGTTCTGGCAGGTGCCTATAAAATCATCGATGCCGTTCCAGAAGAGTTGACTTCTGAGAACCTTGAAAATGACTTGATCTTCACTGGCTTGATTGGAATGATTGATCCAGAACGGGCTGAAGCAGCAGAAGCTGTGCGTGTAGCGAAAGAAGCTGGAATCCGTCCAATCATGATTACTGGAGACCATCAAGATACAGCAGAAGCGATTGCGAAACGTTTGGGCATCATCGATCCTGCAGATACAGAAGATCATGTTTTAACAGGGGCTGAACTGAATGAGATGTCTGATGAAGAATTTGAAAAAGTTGTTGGTCAGTATTCGGTTTATGCGCGTGTCTCACCTGAGCACAAGGTGCGGATTGTGAAAGCATGGCAAAACCAAGGTAAGGTTGTAGCCATGACAGGGGATGGGGTCAACGATGCGCCAGCCCTTAAAACAGCCGATATCGGTATCGGAATGGGGATTACTGGTACAGAGGTTTCTAAAGGAGCATCTGACATGGTTCTTGCGGATGATAACTTCGCAACCATTATCGTGGCGGTTGAAGAAGGTCGGAAGGTTTTCTCCAATATCCAGAAAACCATTCAATATCTCCTTTCTGCCAATACGGCTGAGGTCTTGACCATCTTCTTGGCAACCCTCTTTGGATGGGATGTTTTGGAACCCGTTCACCTCTTGTGGATTAACTTGGTTACTGATACCTTCCCAGCAATTGCCCTTGGGGTTGAGCCGGCAGAACCAGGTGTCATGCAGCACAAGCCTCGTGGCCGTAATTCCAGCTTCTTCTCTGGTGGGGTACTCAGCTCCATTATCTACCAAGGTATTCTTCAAGGACTCCTCGTCTTGGCAGTTTACTGGTATGCCATTCAAAATCCAGTACATTCTGGATATGAAGCGATTCACGCCGATGCCTTGACCATGGCCTTTGCGACCCTTGGTTTGATCCAATTGGTACACGCCTTTAACGTTAAATCTGTTTACCAATCCATCTTTACGGTTGGACCATTTAAGTCTAAAACCTTTAACTGGTCCATCGTTGTTTCCTTCGTGCTACTGGCAGCTACAATTGTTGTGAAGCCTTTGGAAAAAATCTTCCACGTAACAGAACTGAACTTGGAACAATGGACTGTTGTCCTTATTGGAAGTGTTCTCATGTTGGTGATTGTTGAAGTGGTGAAATGGATCCAACGCCGGATGGGTCTGGATAAAAACGCTATTTAAGAAAATTTGAACGAAGAAAGCAGTGGTCAGTTCCTTGAGACAGGATCTGTTCACTGCTTTTTGTAATTTTTCAACTAGAATCTCAGACTATTTGCTAGACTTCCTGAGATTCTAGTTGAAAAATTGGAAGTATACTTCCAAAAAGTCTAAGAATGAACCGAAATTGGAAGTATACTTCCAAAAAACACAGAAAACGGGTATAATTGGAAGTATACTTCCAATTAAGGGGGATGAAAATGTATCAGAGATTGTTTTATTTAAAAAAAGTGCTGGATTTTAAAGATACTGATTTTATTAAAGTTATAACTGGGGTTAGACGGTGTGGGAAATCGGTCCTACTCATGCAGTATAAAGATTATTTATTAGAGTCAGGGATTAAGGAGGAGAACATCATCTATCTAAATTTAGAAAGTTTTGAAAATCAATTAATCACTACAGCAGAGGAGTTTAGAGAGACTATTTTGAATGCAATCCCTAAAAATAATGATCCATTTTATGTATTGGTGGATGAAATTCAATTTGTTGAGGGATGGCAAAGGGTTATCAATGGATTGCGGGTTAGTTATAATTGTGATATTACGATAACAGGCTCCAATGCCAAGTTGTTATCTGGAGAGTTGGCTACCTTAGTGAGTGGCAGATATGTAGAGATTGAAGTCTATCCTTTTTCCTTCAAAGAATTTCTGGCTGTGAAAGGGATTGATGAAAAATCGAGAGAGGTTGATATTGCTTATAGAGAGTATGAAAAGTATGGTGGATTTCCAGGTGTTGTCTTATCGAATGAATACTTAAAAGAGAGTATCCTCTCTGGGATATATGATTCTATTTTATTAAATGATATTGCAACAAGGGGAAGAATCAGAGATACTCAGGTGCTTAAAAATATCGTTTCGTATTTAGCGGATAATGTTGGCCAACTCGTTAACCCTAGTAAAATTGTTAATGTATTAAAAAATGAAAAAATCGAAGTTTCGAACCATACAATGGTCCGGTATCTGGAACTATTAAGAGTCGCATTTCTATTTTATGAAACAAAGTCTTACGATATTAGAGGAAAGGCTCTTTTAAGGAACAATGCAAAATACTTTATGGTTGATAATGGGTTAGGAAACCACGCTGTTAGTTTTAGCAATAGTAATCAAGGGAATCGATTGGAGAATATTGTTTTTGTGGAATTATTAAGGAGAGGCTATAAGGTCAATGTTGTAAGATTAGATGACAAAGAGATAGATTTTATTGCCAAGAAAGGTGAGGTGGTTGAATATTACCAAGTTGCCTACCAAATTCCAGAAAATAGTCATGAAACAGATCATTTGTTGTTAATCAAAGACAACTTCAAGAAAACCTTGATAACGGGGAGGTATGAAGGAGTGAATGAGATTGATGGGATTAAGGTTGATTACATTGTTGATTGGCTCATGAATGAGGAGAGCGTTAGTGAGTGATTACTAGAGGTTGGTTTCCTTATGGCATTTGCATACTAGATTTCAAACGATGATTGTATCTGATTTATTCGTAAAAACACGAATCTTTTAAGTTTATTGAAAGTAGAAAGTGTGGAATTTATGCTCTTTTTGGTAAAAATTTTAGAAAAATCGTTGACGAAAAATCAGAAATATCGTATGATAGGAAAAATCTACCTGAGAGGATGAATCATGGAAACCTTATTGAATCTGCCCAAAGTGGAACTCCATTGTCATTTAGATGGATCTGTTGATCTACATGCTTTAAGCCAGCTTTACCAACTAGAAGGTCTTACTAAAACCGAGGAAGACCTTTTGAAGGAGGCGGTAGCGCCAGCTACTTGCTTGAACCTAACGGAGTATTTACGGTGTTTCCCTGTGACCACCAAAGTCTTGGCATCTGAAAAAGCCATGATGATTGCGGTGTTGAGTGTGGCGAAGCAGGCTGCTGCAGAAGGTGTTCGTTATTTGGAAATCCGTTTTTCGCCCGATTTTATTCAGACAGCTGATTTCAGTATGGAGCAAGTGGTGCAAGCGGCTATTGAGGGAGTTAAACTAGCGCAAGCGGTTTATCCTATTCGTCTGGGCTTGATTCTCTGTATGATGCGGGGACGGTCTGAGGAAGTGAATCGTCAAGTTCTGGGCTTGGCAGAGAAATACCTGGGTCAAGGCGTTGTAGCCCTGGATGTGGCCGGTGATGAAAGTAAGTATCCGATGCCCCTTTTTAAAGAGTTATTCCTCGAAGCCCGAGCTGCGGGTATTCCTTTTACAGCTCATGCAGGAGAAACAGGAAATCTCGATAATGTTCTGTGGGCTGTGGATTATGGGGCAAGACGCATTGGCCACGGGATTGCCTTGATCAAGGATTTGTCACAGGCGGAGGATTTGAAGTCGGCAGGAATCTTGCTGGAGATGTGCCCGATTTCCAATTTGCAGACAGGAGCTTCTGTATCTTGGGAAACCTATCCCTTTGGGATCTTCCGAGAAACGGGTCTGGCCGTTAGCATCAATACCGATAACCGGACGGTATCCTCTAGCAGTTTGACCCAAGAATTTGGCACCTTAGATGCTCAAGTGGGTTCCTTGACGGTGGGGGATGTTTACCAGATTACCCGTGATAGTGCCCAGGCAGCCTTTTTGCCGGAAGGGGACAAGCTAGCCTTACTGGATGAGTTGGATCAGGCCTATCAGGCCTTTGACCTAAAGGCGTCTTTACGTTAAAATAGGATGAAGAATCTAGAGGAGGATGCACAATGGACAATGCAGAAATTCGGCAGCGTTTGGCTGCCAACCGTGAAAAAATAACATCTTTTAGGGGGTCTCTTTGACTTAGAGGCTTTAGAGGAAGAGATTGCGCAATTGGAGCACCAGATGACCCATCCTGATTTCTGGAATGACAATCAGGCGGCGCAGAAGGTGTCTCAAGAATTGAATGAGCGTAAACAAACCTATGAAAATTTCCATCAAATGGAAGAGTTGGCGGACGAGTCCGAATTACTTTTTGAATGGTTGAGCGAGGATGAGAGTCTTCAGGAAGAGTTGCTAGAGAAATTGGCAGATTTAGAGCAACGGATGACGCAATATGAGATGACCTTGCTTCTGTCCGAGCCTTATGACCATAACAATGCCATCCTGGAAATCCATCCCGGTTCGGGTGGAACAGAGGCCCAGGATTGGGGAGATATGCTGCTGCGGATGTACACCCGTTTTGGCAACGCCAATGGATTTAAGGTTGAGACCTTGGATTACCAAGCTGGGGATGAGGCTGGCATCAAGAGTGTGACCCTGTCCTTTGAAGGCCCAAATGCCTACGGCTTGCTCAAGTCTGAAATGGGCGTTCACCGCCTTGTTCGGATTTCTCCCTTTGATTCTGCCAAACGCCGCCATACCTCCTTTACATCCGTAGAGGTCATGCCAGAGTTGGACGACACCATCGAGATTGAAATTCGTGATGATGAAATTAAAATGGACACCTTCCGTTCTGGAGGGGCCGGTGGACAAAACGTCAACAAAGTATCGACCGGGGTTCGGTTAACCCACATCCCAACTGGGATTGTAACCCAGTCCACCGTAGACCGGACCCAGTACGGGAACCGAGACCGAGCAATGAAGCTCCTCCAAGCCAAACTCTATCAACTGGAGCAGGAGAAAAAGGCAGCTGAAGTCGATGCCCTAAAAGGAGATAAAAAAGAAATAACCTGGGGTAGCCAGATCCGCTCCTATGTATTCACTCCATATACCATGGTGAAAGACCACCGTACCGGTTACGAAGTAGCCCAGGTGGATAAGGTTATGGATGGGGACTTGAATGGCTTCATGGATGCCTATCTCAAGTGGAGGATCCAATAATTCTATAACTCTGAGGAAGATTTGTCGGGACATCCTAAAAGCTCTGACAAACCTTCCTTTTTTTGGATAGGATGATGGTCTTTCATGTGATATAATTTAGACACTATGAAAAGGATGAATCAGAAGTATGCCATCGTGGATATTGAAGCCACCAATCCGGGTAATCAGGCCAAGATTATTCAGGTGGGGATTGTCCTCTTAGAGAATGGTGAAATTGTACAGAGTTATCAAACGGATGTGAACCCACAGGAGGTTTTGGATCAGCATATCATTGAGTTGACGGGGATTACAGACCAACAATTAGCACAGGCACCGCTTTTTAGTCAGGTGGCTGGGGTGATTTATGATTTATTGGAAGATGCTGTTTTCGTAGCCCATAATGTGACCTTCGATGCCAATCTATTGGCTGAGGCCTTGTTTTGGGAAGGGTATGAGTTGCGGACTCCGCGCGTGGATACGGTAGAATTGGCTCAAGTTTGTTTTCCGCGCTTCCAACATTACTCTCTGGGGAGTTTGTGTCAGGAACTGGAGATTCCTTTAGAGAATGCCCACACTGCTTTGGCGGATGCCCAGGCAACGGCAGAGTTACTCTTGGTTTTGATGGAGCGAATTCAGGGGCTTCCCAAAGGTTTGGTGGAGCAACTGTGGAAAAAATCAGATGCCTTGCTCTATGAAACTGGTCTGATTTTCCAAGATTGTCTGGGACAGATGGAGGAAACCTCTGATTCTGCCATCCTGCTGGAGCATGGGCTGTATGTAAGGAAGCCTGTGCGGTCCGCCAGGGGTGAGGTGTCACTGGGAGATTGGCAGGAGAATTTCCGGCGAATTGGTTTAGAAGCTCGTCCAGCTCAAGCAGCCTTGGCCAACTACATTCATGAGACCAAGGGACAAAAGGGTGTTTCTGTCCTCCAAGCAGAGGTAGGCAGTGGGAAAACGTGGGCTTATCTTTTGGGTTTGCTTCAAGATTTGAATCAAGGTCGGCGCTTGCTGGTATCCGTTCCAACGAAGATCCTTATGCAGCAACTGCTGGAGCAGGAGGGTGAACTTCTGTCCCAAACATTTGGTCTGGAATTGCTTGGGGTGAAGAGTCCTCGGAATTTCCTGAGTTTAGATGCCCTCCATGCTTATTTGAAAAAAGCAGATTGGACCAAACGCTCTATTGGTCGTTTTCTGATGCAGCTCTTGGTTTGGTTGGCTGAGACTGAGACCGGTGATTTGGATGAGATTGGTCAAGCTTATCGCTTGGAACATATTCTAAAAGACCTGCGTCACCAAGGACAACTTGGGGAACGGAGCCTGTTTCCGACCTTGGATTTTTGGCGTCGCTTGGAAGGACAAATGGGGGGCTGCCCTATTTTGGTGACCAACCATGCCTTTTTACCCAGTTTGCTGGAGTCTTATCCGGCCTTGTTTTCAGATACTTATTTAGTGCTTGATGAAGCGCAGTCCCTTTTGCGCGGCTTGGAAGAAGCCAATACTCTTAAAATCCCCTATTTGGAATTGGCGCAAAAACTACAAGATGTCGTGGCTACTGAAAAAGAGCCTAAGCGCATGAAATTCTTACAGGAACTGCAAGTTGAGTTGGAGGTTTGGAAGGCACGGCAAGCTGGGAAAAACTATCTGGAGTTGGAGCAGGGGAGTTTGGCAAACATTCAAGGTCTTCTCCGCCGTCTTGGTCTGGAGCGGCTTCCGGATAGTTTCCGCTTTTTCTTTGAAGAAGGGGTGGATTTCTATTTGCGGGGTCGAAAAAATCAGGAGGAGCTTGTTGCGGTTGGCGGGGACTACTTTCAGTTGGGACAAGGCATCGAAGTTTGCCGGCATACCTATCTCATCTCGGCAAGTTTGGACCAGTCTCTTGCCAGAAGCTTGCTCCGCTTAGCTGGAGTTGAAGAGGTGGATGTTGCTTCTTTCCCTGGTCCTAAGTTGGGAAGGCAGCTTGTTTTGACGAGTTCGGAATTCCCAGATGTTAGCTTGATGAATTTTTCGGCCTATGCCAATTTTGTAGGGGCTTGGATTGAAAACCTGTACCCGATGGGACATCCGATGATGGTGGTATTTTCTTCCCGCGAGTTACTAAATCGAGTTGCAGGAACACTGTCAGTTCCTTGTTTGACCCAGGTAGAAGGGCAAGATAACCAAGTCTTGCGGAAGCGTTTTGAACGAGGGGATCATCAAGTCTTGTTGGCTTTGGGCTCGTTTTGGGAAGGCGTGGACTTGAAAAAACTAGATCAAGTGATTCAAGTGATTGTTCGTCTTCCTTTTGCCAATCCTAAAAATATTCTGGTGGATAAGTTGTCTCAGTCTCTTGCGGCGGAGGGGCTCAAACCTTTTGATGATTTTATTCTTCCATTAGCAGGTCAACGGCTCCAACAGATTATGGGGCGTATCAGACGGCGGGAGAATCAGCTGTCGGCAGTTCTCATTTTAGATGGTCGTCTGGCACGAAAAGTCTATGGTCAGGACCTGCAGGAGGAGCTTCGTAAAGCTGGAGAATTGTTGATTCGCCCGCAAGATTTAATTCCTTATGAGATTGCGAATTTTTTTGAACGATATGAAGAAAGTTGAGGTCCATGTTTAGAGAACCATTAAAAATAGATGCCCGTATTGACTACGGGATTTTACTCTATGTTTTTTCCTTATTAGCGATTGGTTTGGCAGCTCTCTATGTGGCTCTCAGTCATGATTATCCAGAGGTGGCTTGGACCATGTTGCTGCAGCAGGGAGCATGGATTTTACTGGGCTTGGTGGTTGGTTTCATTACAATGTTTTTCTCCCAGTCCTTTCTCTGGAAAATGACGCCTATCCTTTATGCCTTAGGGCTTGGCTTGATGGTATTACCCTTGATTTATTACAATCCTGATTTGGTGGCTTCAACGGGAGCCAAAAACTGGGTGTCTATCAATGGTGTAACGCTTTTTCAGCCATCAGAATTTATGAAAATCCCCTACATTCTGATGTTAGCTCAAATCACGGATTGGCTGCATAAACGTCAGCTTGGGGAAGAGCGTACTCTTTGGTTTGATGTGAAAATCATCGGGGCCTTGACCCTCGCCACGCTCCCAGTTTTGGTTCTTTTAGGGCTGCAACATGACCTAGGGACGGCGATGGTTTATTTGGCTATTTTCTCTGGAATGGTCTTGATTGCCAATGTTTCTTGGAAAATCATTTTACCGGTATTTGTTTTCTTTACAGTTTTGGCAGGTGGATTTGTGGCTCTCCTATCGCAAGAGGATGGGCGGGCTTTTCTCCATCAGTTAGGGATGCCGACCTACCAGATTAATCGGATTGTAGCCTGGCTCAACCCCTTTGACTTTGCTCAAACAACAACTTTTCAGCAAGCTCAAGGTCAGATTGCCATTGGGAGTGGGGGCTTAATGGGTCAGGGTTTCAATGTTTCCAATCTACAGATTCCTGTTCGTGAGAGTGATATGATTTTCACCGTGATTGCGGAGGATTTTGGATTGATAGGTGGCTTGGTCTTGCTCTTGTTGTATTTCTTGCTAATTGGGCGTATGGTGCGGATTACCATTCGCTCACGTAGCCCTTTTTATACCTATATCTCTACCGGCTATATCCTCATGCTTCTCTTTCATATTTTTGAAAACATCGGAGCTGTGACCGGGATTTTACCACTGACCGGAATTCCCCTTCCCTTCATTTCTCAGGGGGGATCCTCCATCATTTCGAATTTGATTGGGATTGGACTTATTTTATCCATCGCCTATCAGAATCATTTGCGGGATGAAGAAGAAGGCCGTGTCCGGCCAAAAAGAAGAAAGGTTGTCTTACGACAAACCCTATAAAGGAGACGAATATGAAAAAAATCGCTGTACTCTTTGCGGAAGGGTTCGAGGAAATCGAAGCCCTAACAGTAGTCGATGTTCTACGTCGGGCAGAATTCGACTGCCAGATGGTTGGGCTCCAAGCCCAAATGACAGGTTCCCATGGTATTACTGTGCAGATGGATCAAGTCTGGAGTCCTGAACTGCCCCTCTTTGACTTGGTTGTTTTACCGGGCGGCATGCCGGGAGCCAAGAATCTTCGAAATCATGACGAGCTGATGGCTTGGGTGGCTCAAACAGAAGCCCAAGGAAATTTGGTTGCGGCGATTTGTGCAGCCCCCATTGCTTTGGAAAGAGCTGGACTGCTGGAGGATAGAAACTATACCAGTTATGACGGATTCGACCAAGTAATCCAAGCAGGTCACTACCAGAAAGAAACGGTTGTTCAGGATGGGCGCGTGATTACCAGTCGTGGTCCAGCTTCAGCCTTGGCTTTCTCCTATGCCTTGGTGGATGCTTTAGGAGGCGATAGTCAGGACTTACGCAAGGCCATGCTCTACACCGATTTGTTTGAAGAAAAAATGTGATCTGACCAGCCCTAGAATCCCATTCTAGGGCTTTTTTAGGCTGGCTGACTCCTCTAAATTATGGTATAATTAAGGAATGAAATTTGAGAGTTTTATTTGGGATCTAGGAGGGACTTTGTTAGACAATTATGTCTCCTCCAGCCAAGCTTTTTTACGAACCCTTGAACATGAAGGACGTACTGCTGCGCTAGAAGAAATTTATGCCAGTTTAAAGGAAGCCACAGATGTGGCGATTTTGCGCTATGCGGCTGGTATTCCTGATTTTCGGCGTAAGTACCGCTTGGAAGAAGCCAAAGAACTTGCCCAGCCTGTTTTGTTTCCAGGAATCCCCCAATTATTGGAGGAACTCCAGGCAGTTGGGGCTCAACATTTTTTAGTCTCGCATCGAGACAAACAAGTGATAGAAATTTTAAAAGCAACAGGTATTTTGACCTATTTCACCGAAATTGTCACATCTGATCAGGGCTTTGCACGGAAGCCGAGTCCAGAGGCTTTTCTCTATTTGAAAGACAAGTATCATCTGGAGAACACCTTGGTCATTGGAGACCGCCCGATGGATATGATTGCAGGTCAAAATGCGGGGATGGCAACCTATCTTTTTGATAGTGCCCCTCAGTTAGCCGAGTTTATAAAAAGAGTGGAGGAGTCAGATGGTTGACGCCAAAGATAAAAAGAAAAATGCTCAGGAGTATGATGCCAGCCAGATTCAAGTCCTAGAAGGGTTGGAAGCGGTGCGGATGAGGCCCGGAATGTACATTGGGTCTACATCCAAGGAAGGTTTGCATCATCTGGTCTGGGAGATTGTTGATAATTCCATCGATGAAGCCTTGGCGGGCTTTGCAAAACATGTGCAAGTCATCATCGAACCAGATGATTCCATTACAGTGATTGATGACGGTCGGGGAATTCCTGTCGATATCCAAGAAAAAACGGGTCGCCCTGCGGTTGAGACTGTTTTCACGGTTCTCCACGCTGGAGGAAAATTCGGCGGCGGTGGTTACAAGGTTTCCGGAGGTCTCCACGGTGTTGGTTCTTCTGTTGTAAACGCCTTGTCTACTCAGCTAGATGTGAAAGTTTATAAGAATGGACAAGTTTACTATCAGGAATACCAGCGTGGAGCTGTCGTAGCGGACTTGAAAGTGATTGACCAAACCGATCGAACTGGAACAACGGTCCATTTTACTCCAGACCCAGAAATTTTTACTGAAACAACTGTTTATGATTTTGACAAACTCAATAAACGGATCCAAGAATTGGCTTTCTTGAATCGTGGCTTGGCCATCTCTCTGGAAGATAAGCGGGAAGGGATGGAGCAACGGAAGGACTACCATTACGATGGTGGGATTGCCTCTTATGTGGAATACATTAATGAGAACAAGGACCTTCTATTCGCTGATCCGATTTATACCGAAGGGGAGCTAGATGGAATCACGGTTGAGGTAGCCATGCAGTACACGGGTGGTTTCCATTCAACCCTTATGAGTTTTGCCAATAATATTCACACGCATGAAGGTGGAACCCATGAACAGGGCTTTCGGACAGCTTTGACGCGGGTAATTAATGACTACGCCAAAAAGAATAAAATTCTGAAGGAAAAAGATGAGAATCTGACAGGTGATGATGTGCGAGAAGGTTTGACAGCTGTTATCTCGGTCAAACACCCGAATCCGCAATTTGAAGGTCAAACCAAGACTAAGTTGGGGAATAGTGAGGTGGTGAAGATCACCAATCGCCTCTTCTCAGACGCCTTTACGACCTTCCTCTTGGAAAATCCGCAGATTGCCAAGCGGATTGTCGAGAAGGGAATTCTCGCTTCCAAAGCTCGGATTGCGGCCAAGCGGGCGCGTGAAGTAACCCGTAAAAAATCTGGTTTGGAAATCTCCAACCTGCCAGGGAAGTTGGCAGACTGTTCCTCCAATGATCCGGCTCAAACAGAACTCTTTATCGTGGAGGGAGACTCCGCGGGTGGTTCTGCTAAGTCCGGTCGGAATCGGGAATTTCAAGCTATCTTACCGATTCGTGGGAAAATCCTCAATGTTGAGAAGGCTAGTATGGATAAGATTCTGGCCAATGAAGAAATTCGTTCGCTCTTTACGGCCATGGGAACTGGTTTTGCGGATGATTTTGATGTAGCCAAGGCTCGTTACCACAAGTTGGTGATTATGACCGATGCCGATGTCGATGGTGCCCACATTCGGACCTTGCTCTTGACCTTGATTTACCGCTATATGCGTCCGGTCCTAGAGGCAGGTTATGTCTATATTGCTCAACCGCCAATTTATGGAGTTAAAGTCGGTAGTGAAATCAAGGAATATATTCAACCTGGCCCCAACCAGGAGCAAGAATTGCAAGCAGCACTAGAACGCTACAGTTCGGGTCGTTCCAAACCAACCGTTCAACGCTACAAGGGGCTTGGGGAAATGGATGACCACCAATTGTGGGAGACAACCATGAACCCAGATCATCGTTTAATGGCGCGTGTTTCTGTTGATGACGCGGCTGAGGCAGACCGGGTCTTTGATATGCTGATGGGGGACCGGGTTGAGCCTAGACGAGAGTTCATTGAAGCCAATGCGGTATATTCAACCTTGGACATCTAAAGATTTTTATGATTTCTAGGATTTTCAAGGCAAACTGTGGTATAATCAAGTTTGTTTGTTTACAAGTATTAAATGTAAGGAGTATGGGATGTCTAGTGGGTTGATTATACTGGTCATTGTAATCGTTGTATTATTAATTGTGGCCTATATTGTGGCCATTTTGCTGCGGAAGAGGAATGACACTCTTCTGGCAAAATTAGAAGAAAGAAAAACCGAGCTCTTTAATTTACCAGTCAACGAGGATATGGAACGTGTCAAGAATATGCATTTGATTGGTCAGAGTCAGGTGAATTTCCGGGAATGGCATCAAAAGTGGATGGATATTTCCCTGAATTCCTTTGCAGCTATTGAGACAGATTTGTTCGAGGCCGAGGCTTACAACAATTCTTTCCGTTTTATTAAGACTAACCAAACCATCGGAAGTGTGGAGAGTCAATTAAATTTGGTCTCCGAAGACGTGCAAGCCATTCGTCAGGCGGTTTTGGAATTGGAGCAACAAGAGGCTGAAAATAGTGGGCGCGTGCTCCATGCCTTGGATTTATTTGAGAAGTTGCAAGAAAATATTGACAAGAATGAGAGTCATTATGGACAAGCGCTTCCAGAAATTCGCACACAGATGGAGCAGATTGAGGCAGAGTTTAGCCGCTTTGTGAAACTCAATTCTTCTGGCGACCCTGTAGAAGCGGCAGAAGTCTTGGATAAGACTGAGAATTATATCATCGCTCTCACACAAATTGTGGATGGGGTACCAGCCTTGGTTGAGCAGTTGGAAAAAGATTTGCCGGACCAGTTGGATGATTTAGAAACGGGCTACCGGAAACTTCTGGAAGAAGATTATCATTTTGAAGAAACAGATATTGAGGCTCGATTCCAGCAATTGCATTCTCGCTTGCAAAAGAATGGCAGCAACCTCAAAGCTCTGGAATTGGACAACACCAAATTTGAAAATGAGCTGATTCAAGAAGAAATCGAAGGATTATACGCAATCTTTACCAAAGAAATGGATGCGAAGAAAGAGGTCGACAAGTTGGTCCACAGTTTGCCGAATTACCTTCGTCATACACAAACCAATAACCAGAATCTCTTGGATGAGGCGGAGCGTTTGTCTGTCAATTATATTGTGAAGGAATCTGGTATTCGTCAAATGCACGAATTACAAGGTGAGTTGATCGCCTTGGAAAAATTGGTGATGAGTCGTGTAGACGAGAGTCAGCAAGCAGATGAAATTCCCTTCTCTCAAGTATTGGAAGAATTGGAAGATAGCCGCGAACGTTTGGAAAAAATTGAAGATGTACAAATGGAATTGGGCGATAGCTTGGCTCAAATCGAAAAAGATGACAGTGCGGCTCGTCAAAAAGTCAGCATTGCTGTTAACAAGTTGCATACGATCAAGCGATACATGGAGAAACGCAAGTTACCAGGTATTCCGCAATCCTTCCTAAGTCTCTTCTTCACGGCAAGCCACAATGCCGAAGACCTTCTCAATGAGTTGGATCAAGAGCGCGTGGATGTCGAATCTGTGAATCGCCTCTTGGAGATTCTCAATCAAGATATGGCTGAATTGGAAGCAGAAACCTATACCATTGTAGGGAATGCGACATTGACCGAACAACTCTTGCAATATTCCAACCGTTACCGGTCCTTTGATGACACTATTCAGACAGCCTTCCAAGATGCCCTCTCTATCTTTGAAGAAGAGTTTGATTACCAGGCTTCCTTCCAACGCATTTCTGAAGCTTTGGAAACTGTTGAACCTGGTGTGACGGATCGTTTTGTGAAATCTTACGAAAAAACACGTGAGAAAATCTTATTTTAATAACTAACAATAGGGCTGGAGCCAAGTGTTCCAGCCTTTTTCTTAAGGGAGATAGCATGAAAAAAATCTTTCGGGATGTGGGCCAGGTTCTTCGGGACCTGGGCTCGGATCTTTTGACTTATTTTATTCGGATCGGAATCTTGCAGATTCTGATTGGTCTTGTTGGAACCTATTTATTGGAATTTTCTTTCCGGTTTATCCTCTTTTCGGCAGATCAAGAAAGTTTGCGACTGGATAACCTTTCGAGCATCCTACTGAATCCAGTTAGTCTTTTGGCTCTCATCTTTTTCCTAGTGATGACTGCTAGCTTGATCTTTTTCGAGATGACAGCCTTGTCACTCATGGTTTACGGTGCCTATCAACAGCAGCATTTTTCTTGGCGTGTCATTTTACGTAGTACCTGGACTAGCATGAGGAAGCAGTCTTGGTTGGACCTACCCGTCTTTGTTCTTTATTTGATATCCCTCGTTCCGGTAGCTAATTTAGGTTTTGGTCCCTCATTAACCAGTAAACTCTATATTCCAGCTTTTATCACAGGAGAATTGACCAAGTCGACTTGGGGTAATTTTTTACTACCAGTTCTTTTTCTAGGGTTTGCTTATGTCAACTTACGCCTTATTTTTACTCTCCCTCTAATCTCCTTGGAGCAAGTCAGCATTCGACGAGCTATTCAAGAATCTTGGTCGATGACGAAGACAGGCAAATTGCGCCTTCTAGGAGCCTGGTCCTTGGTTGAGCTTGCCATTGGTTTTATCGTCGCTCTTATTGTACTAGCCACCGTTTTGGCTTCGGTTCTGATGGATCCCTCGGGGCAATCGCTATTTATACAAAGTTTTTTCCTCACCATTATCGAGTGGAGCCTTCATTTCTTTACATTTTTAACAAAGATATCCTTGATAATCTTCCTTTTATGGGAAATTACGGATCAAAATCGGGTCGCACCGACTTTGCAAGCTCATACTGGGCAGGCCACGAGTCGTAAGCTTTTGCTCTATATCGGAGTTGTCCTAGTCTTCCTAGTCTTTATGGCAGCCAGTGGCCTGCAATTAGTCAGCCAGGTTTTGAATAAGGAGCAATTAACCATTGCCCATCGAGGTTTTATCAAAAAAGCCGTTGAAAATTCCCTAGAGGGAATAATGGCTTCTAAGGAAGCCGGTGCAGATCTGGTTGAAATGGATGTTTTGATGACCAAGGACCAGAAATTAGTGGTGATGCATGACTATAATCTGAAACGCCTAGCGGGACTTGATAAACAAGTTGCGGACATGACCTATGATGAGCTGGTTGGACTTCCCTTGGAACAGGATGGGCACAAGGCTAAACTTCCATCTTTTGAGGAATTTGTTCAAGTTGCTAAAGAAAATCAGATCAAACTCTTGGTGGAATTAAAACCGCATGGTTCGGAACCGGACAATTATGTAGACCTTGTTTTAGCAGAGCTCAATCGTCTTGATCCGGAACATACCTATCCTGTGATGTCCTTGAAACACGAAGTCATGCGTGAATTGGAAGATAGGGAACCACAAATTCAAACGGGCTATGTGATTCCCTTTAACTTTGGTGATTTGCAGATTGATCAGGTTGATTTCTTAGCTGTTGAGGAATTCTCTTATTCCGCTCAATTGGTTGAGGAAGCCAAAGAAGCTGAGAAGCCACTCTATATTTGGACCATCAATGAAGACATGGATATGATTCGTTACCTTCAAACACCATTGGATGGTATGATTACAGATTTCCCTGACAAGGTGCAAGCCTATAAAGGTGAGCTCTCACATGAAACCAGTTACTGGGATCGTTTTATGCGCATTGTGGAAGATATTCGGATTTAGCTTGTTGGTAAAGGATGGCGAAATTCCTATCTTTTAAAAAAGATGAGGGTAGGGGCAAGAGTTATCTTCAAGGCTGAAGTCTTATTGGAAGTTGTGCGAGATGGCGAATGAAATTTATGTCATAAATATTGAGCGAAGATATGGGACTCATCTGCAGATACAACACGAAAATAATTAAAAAAGATAGCAAAACCCTTGGGGGAAAAGGGTTTTGCTATCTTTTGTCTTTTTAATACTCATTACACTTCAAAATCTGAATGTGTTAATCCTCTTCGCCGAACCCCTAGTTCTGTCTTCATCGGATTGATGGCAAGCGATGCTTGCTTCATTACCTATAAATTTTAATCCAATTCCTGGATTAAAATTCGTTTCAGATTTCGAACTGTTTCGAGTATAAAGTGATAAACTCAGGGATTACCACGTTAGTGTAAAATAATTCTCGGTAGCCGATTGAAAAAAATAAAAAAGTCCTATATCCTAGGAAGTGCAAAATCAACCCGAAAGGATATAGAACCTATGACTATTGTATCAGAGATTTTCGAGAAATTAAAGGACTGTCAAAATTTATCCGAAGTTGAGGAAGTTTTTTCATTGCTTTTTTTCTGAGTTATTCATAGATTCTCTAAGCCACTGTCTAGAATTGCTGGATAAATTTCTGATTCAGCCCTATTTAGAAGATGGTTGGTCTATTGATCGTTTGGAAGAACGTCAGATAACCTTTTTGTTTGGTACAGTAACTTTTAAACGCCGTCGTCTTCGGAAACAAGGTGAGAAAAGTTTCATTCCTTTAGATAGGGCCTTAGGTCTGGAACCGCGCCAACATTTCAGTCCATTGTTTAAAGAAAAGATAGCTCAATTGTCGACTGGTATGACCTATCGACAAGCAGGGAGATCTGTAGAGCTACTAACCAATCAAACCATTAGTCATCAGACGGTTCACGCGATAGGTCAGAGTGTCGCAGAGAAGATAAAAGAAACATCAGACTCAGAGCTTGATGTATCGGATAAGAAAAAAACAGAAGTTCTTTACATAGAAGCTGATGGGATTTGGATTGGCAGTCAAGAAAAGGGAAAACACCTAGAATATAAACGGGGCTTTATCCATGAGGGAGTTGAGAAGGTAGGTAATCGGAACTGTCTCATCAATCCGGTTTATTTTGGCTGCTTTGGAACGAGTAAAGATTTGTTTGAAGAAATCCGCTCCTATTTGTCTACTCATTATGATTTAAGCCGAACTGTTATCATTGCCAATAGTGACGGAGGTTCGGGCTATGAAGCGGATAAGTTCCAATCGCTTGGAGGACGTAGGAGTCTATTTGAATATTGCTTAGATTCCTACCATGTCATGAAATACATCACTGGTAAGCTTGGTTTTGATAAGTTTCTTCAAAAGGAATTACGACAAGCAGTTAAGGCTTATGATTATGAGCGTGTAGAGCTATTGCTAGATACTACAGAGTCCTATCTTGAACAGGAGGAGCACCTTGAGCGTTTGAGTGAAGTTCGAGCTTATCTAACTCGGAATTGGTGCTGGATTCGGCCACTAAAAGATAGAAATTTGCCAGTAAGTGATGGTGTGGGTGTTTGCGAAAGTGG